>JAEZSJ010000247.1 GCA_023443985.1 Verrucomicrobiota bacterium
GCGTGCCGCTTCGTTGCAGGTTCGGAACTCATGGCCGGAGGCTAGCACCGGCGTGTCGTGGCGTCTTGCGGGCGGAAGTCCGAGCAGCAGGTGGGAGATTCCCCTTTTCGCCACCTCCGTCCCCGCCCTGCCGCGGGGCCGTTTGTGGGCCGGGCGCCACGGCACCGCCACGTGCCCCGGCGCGGACCGGCCCCGGCGTGCTTGGAAAACGGAGTCCGGTGCCCGGGCCCTCGCGGCGCCTCCTGCATTGACCGGGGGAGGTGCGGGCGGTTTTATCCCGCACCATGGAAACCTCCTCGGCCCACCCGGCAGTGAAATACAAGCGCGTCGTGCTGAAGCTCAGCGGCGAGGTGCTTCGTGGCAAGAAGGCCGGCGGAGACCCGATCGATGCCGACACGCTCGAGCAGATCTGCCTGCAGTTGAAGGAGGTTTACGAGATGGGTGCGCAGGTGTGTGTGGTCATCGGCGGCGGGAACATCTTCCGCGGCGCGCTGGGCGAGAAACGCGGGGTCGACCGCACCACGGGCGACTACATGGGCATGCTCGCGACGGTCATCAACGGGCTGGCGATCATGGACTGCCTGGAAAGCCTCGGCGTGCCGGTGCGCGTCCAGAGCTCGATCCCGATGAACCAGGTGGCCGAGCCCTTCATCCTGCGGCGCTCCACGCGGCACCTCGAGAAGGGGCGCGTCGTCGTCTTTGTCGCAGGCACGGGCAACCCGTATTTCTCCACCGACACCACCGCGGCCCTCCGCGCCAGCGAGGTCCGCGCCGACATCGTCATGAAGGCGACCAAGGTCGACGGCATCTACAACAAGGACCCGATGCAGTTCCCCGACGCCGTGCGCTACGACGAGATCAAGTACGTCGACGCGCTCCGCCAGCGGCTCAACGTGATGGACGCCACCGCGTTCTCGCTTTGTCAGGACAACAACATTCCGATCCTCGTCTTCAACCTGAACGACCCCGGCGCGATCCGTCGGGCGTTGCTCGGCGAGAAGGTTGGCACCCTCGTGCACGCCTGATTCTCTCCCCTCCCCGTCTCACCAAGCTTCCAAACCCTCGATACCATGGCCGATCATCCACTCGTCAAAGACTGCGTCGCGAAGATGCAGAAGAGCTTCGAACACACCCTCCACGAGTTCTCCACCATCAACACCGGCAAGGCCAGCCCCGCGATGGTCGAGGGCATCATGGTCGAGGCCTACGGCAGCTCCATGCGCCTGAAGGAGTGCGCCGCGATCCACACCCCCGACCCGCGCATGATCCAGGTGCAGCCCTGGGACAAGTCGCTGCTCAAGCCCATCGAGAAGGCCATCCAGATGGCCAACATCGGCATCAATCCCGTGATCGACGGCCCCTCGGTGCGCCTGCCGCTCCCCGAGATGAGCAAGGAGCGTCGCCAGGAGCTCACCAAGGTCGCGCATCGCCTCGCCGAGGAGGGACGCGTCGCCATCCGCAATGCCCGTCGCGACGGCGTCGATGCCGTCAAGAAGGCGCAGAAGGAAGGAAAACTCTCCGAGGACGACGCCAAGAAGCTGGAGAAGGACATCCAGACCGCCACCGACAACCTGATCAAACAGATCGGCGACAACGTCACCAAGAAGGAGCAGGAGCTGCTCAAGGTCTGAGCGCGACGGCCCCCTGCCCCGCGATGCCGGCCTGACTTCGGTCAGGCCTTTTTCTTGCTCCGTGCCGCGCCCGGATCCCGGCGCTCAGTCGGGCGCGACCGCCGCGGCTCGGATCCTCGGGCGAAGCCGGGCCGGACGCCACCGTCCGCCGAATATTTCGGTTTTCAGGTCGCCCCCGGACACGTTTAGCTTCCGCACTCCGTCCTTGTCCATGCCCTCCCTCCACACTCGCCCGCCGCGTCGCATCGTCGTCAAGCTCGGCACCGGTGTCATCACCTCCGGTGTCGGCCAGTTGAACGAGCCGCGCCTGGCCGCGCTGGCTGCCCAGGTCGCCGCGTTGCGGGCCAAGGGCTCGGAGGTCATCGTCGTGTCCTCCGGCGCTGTCGGGCTCGGCATGGGACGGCTCAAGCTGGAGAAGAAGCCGAAGATCACGGCGCGCAAACAGGCGTGCGCGGCCGTCGGTCAGAGCCTGCTCATGCAGACTTGGCAACGGGCGTTCGACCGCCACCGGCTCACCGTCGCGCAGGTGCTCCTCACCCATGAGGACCTCCGCGTCCGCGAGCGGCACCTCGGGGTGAAGGCGACCCTGCGCGAGTTGATCGCCTACGACACCGTCCCCGTCATCAACGAGAACGACACCGTGAGCGCGGCCGAGATCAAGGTGGGCGACAACGACACCCTCTCGGCGATGGTCGCGAGCCTCGTCGACGCCGACTACCTCGTGATCCTGTCCACCGCGCCCGGCTTGATCGACATGAAGGGCACCGGGGAGATCGTGCCCGTGGTGGAAAAGATCACACCCGCCATCGAGGCGATGGCCGGCGGCACAACGAGCGAGACGGCGACCGGCGGCATGATCACGAAGATCACCGCGGCGAAGCTCGCCACGCGTTCGGGCTGCGGCGTCTTCATCGCCAGCGGCGCCGAACCCGAGATCCTGCCGCGGCTGCTCGCCGGCCGCGGCCCCGGGACCTTCTTCGTCCCCAGCGGCCTGCCGCTCGAGTCGCGCAAGCTTTGGCTCGCGTATTTCCAGCGCCCGCACGGCACGATCCACGTCAACGCCTGCGCCGTGCCCGTCCTGCGCGAGCAGGGACGGAGCCTGCTCGCCGTCGGAGTGACGGGCGCCACCGGCCGGTTCACCGCTGGCGAGGTTGTGAACATCGCCGGCCCCGACGGCGGCCTCATCGCCCGCGGCGAGACCGCCTACGGCAGCGACCAGATCCCCGTCCTCGCCGGCAAACACAGCGACGAGGTCCGCGCGCTCCACCCGTCGCGCCGGCACCTGGAGGTCGTGCACCGCAACGACCTGGTGCTGCTCTGAACGCCCTCCCGCCCGCCGTGCCACCGCCGCGGAATCGCCCGCCATTGCTCGCCCTCCGCGGGCTGCGCGTCACGCGCGGGACCACCACGATTCTGGCCGGGCTGGACTGGCTGGTGCGGCCGGGCGAACACTGGGTGATCCTCGGTCCCAACGGCGCCGGGAAGAGCTCGCTCCTGGCGGCGCTCACCGGCTACCTCACGCCCTCGGGGGGCGAGGTCGAGGTGCTGGGTCGCCGTTTCGGCTCCAGCGACTGGCGGGAGCTGCGGGAGCACGTCGGCCTCGTCGGCGCCGGCATTCCGCGCCTGATCGATCCGGCCACCTCCGCGTTCGAGACGGTGCTCGGCGGTTACCGCGCGATGTTGAACCCGTGGGGCACGTTCCCCGCCCACGCCCACCGGCGCGCCCGTCACCTGCTCCGCGGGCTCGGCCTCGGCCGGGCGGCGGCGCGCACCTGGCTGCAACTCTCCGAGGGCGAACGGCAGCGGGTGTCGCTGGCCCGCGCCCAGATGGCGCATCCGCGGCTTCTCATTCTCGACGAACCCTGCGCCGGGCTCGACCCCGTGGCCCGCGAGGCCTTCCTCGCGCATCTTTCCGGCCTCGCTCGGCGGACCCGGGCGCCGGGGTTGGTGCTCGTCACCCACCATGTCGAGGAGATCGTGCCCGGCTTCTCCCACGCGCTGTTGCTGCGGTCCGGCCGCGTGCTCGCTGCCGGACCGTTGTCCACGACCCTCACCTCCGCCCGCCTGAGCGAGGCTTTCGGCGCTGAAGTCCGGGTGTCGCGGCGTGGCGGCCGTTTCCGGCTGCAGGTCCGGAGCTGAACGGCCGCCCTTCCGGCAGGAGAGCGGGACCGGCGGGCGGAACACGCTCCGTGGTTTTGCTTGTCGGCTGGTGCGGCGGCCGCAATGGTCGCCCCGCTGGGCGAACTCGCGAGGCACCCATCCGCCTCGCCGAGACGACACCGCACCACCCGTGCGGAAGTCCGCGCCCGGCTCTGAGAGATACGATCTACTCATAGCAGTCCAATGAACGAATACATCGCTGAAGTCCTCGAAACGATGGCCCGCCGCAATGCCGGCGAGCCCGAATTCCTCCAGGCGGCCAAGGAAGTCTTGGAATCGCTGGGGCCCGTGGTCGAACGCCACAAGAAGTACAAGGATCACCGCATCCTCGAGCGCGTCGTCGAGCCGGAGCGCCAGCTCATGTTCCGCGTCGCCTGGACGGACGACAAGGGCCGGGTGCAGGTCAACCGGGGCTTCCGCGTCCAATTCAACAGCGCGATCGGCCCGTACAAGGGCGGCATCCGTTTCCACCCGAGCGTCAACATCGGCATCCTGAAGTTCCTCGGGTTCGAGCAGATCTTCAAGAACTCGCTGACCACGCTGCCCATGGGCGGCGGCAAGGGCGGCTCCGACTTCGACCCGAAGGGCAAGAGCGACGCCGAGGTGATGCGCTTCTGCCAGAGCTTCATGCTCGAGCTCTCCCGCCACATCGGCGCGGATTGCGACGTGCCCGCCGGCGACATCGGCGTGGGCGGCCGCGAGATCGGGTACATGTTCGGCCAATACAAGCGCGTGCGCAACGAGTTCACCGGCGTGCTGACGGGCAAGGGCCTCAAGTGGGGCGGCTCGCTCATCCGCCCGGAGGCCACCGGCTACGGCTCGGTGTACTTCGCCCAGGAGATGCTCAAGACCCGCAACGACGGCCTCCAGGGCAAGATCTGCACGGTGTCGGGTTCCGGCAACGTCGCCCAGTTCACCGTCGAGAAGCTCAACCAGCTCGGCGCCAAGGCGATCACGCTCTCCGACTCCGACGGCACCATCTACGACCCGGCCGGCATCTCCCCGGAGAAGCTCGCCTACGTCATGGAGCTCAAGAACGTCCGCCGCGGCCGCATCAAGGAGTACGCCGACAAGTTCGCCGGCTCCAAGTACCTCGCGGGCCAGCGCCCGTGGTCCGTCGCCTGCGACTGCGCCTTCCCGAGCGCCACGCAGAACGAGGTCACCGGTGAAGAGGCCAAGACCCTCATCAAGAACGGCTGCGAGCTCGTCTCCGAAGGCGCCAACATGCCCTCGACCCCCGAGGCCATCGAGGCCTACCTCGCTGCGAAGATCCTCTACGGTCCCGGCAAGGCGGCCAACGCCGGCGGTGTCGCCACCTCCGGCCTCGAGATGTCGCAGAACTCCATGCGCCTGGGCTGGAGCCGTGAGGAGGTCGATCAGCGCCTCCACACGATCATGACCAACATCCACGCCAACTGCGCGAAGACCGCGGCCGAATACGGCCAGGCGGGCAACTACGTGCTCGGCGCGAACATCGCCGGCTTCACCAAGGTCGCCGACGCGATGATCGACCAGGGCGTGCTCTGAGCATCGCCTCTGCTGTTTGCGAGGCCGCGCCCGACTTCCGGGCGCGGCCTTTTCCCATTCTCCTCCCGTCCCCGCGCCCACCCCGCCCATGCCGCACCCGACCCCCTTCACCACCGGCCTGCCCGGCCTCGACCAGGTCCTCCATGGCATCGAACCCGGCGACAACGTCGTGTGGGAGGTCGATGATCTGGAGGAGTACCCCGAGCTGATCACCCCCTATACCTCCGCGGCCCATCGCTCCGGCCGGCCGCTGATCTATTTCCGTTTCGCCCCCCACGAGGCCCTGGTCTCCGTCGAAGACGGTGCCGAGATCTGCCCGGTCGATCCCGCGGGCGGCTTCGAAAATTTCGTGCGCGACGTCCATCTCGTCATCGAGCGCACCGGCCGCGGCGCCATCTACGTCTTCGACTGCCTCTCCCACTTGGCGGATGTCTGGCGTTCCGACCAGAGCCTGGGCAACTTCTTCGCGCTCACCTGCCCCCGTCTCTTCGATCTGGAGACGGTGACGTACTTCGGCCTCTTCCGCGACCAGCACTCGAGCTATGCGCTCGACCCGATCCGCAGCACGACCCAGTTCATGCTGGACCTGTTCCGCCTCGACGGCCGCCTCTACGTGCGCCCGATCAAGGTGCAGCACCGCTCGCGCGAGGCGATGAACACCATCCATGTCCGCCAGGGCGAGGCCTTCATCCCGGTCAAGGACAGCGCCGTGCTCGCCCAGATCCTGTCCCGCACGCAGTGGCCGCGACTCCAGAGCGACCGCCGTTCCGGCTACTGGCGTAAGCTCTTCCAGGAGGCGGCGACCATCTCGCAGGACTACCACGCCGGCCACTGCACCCGGGAAAAATACGACGAGATGCTCGCGCGCGTCCGCTGGGCGATGCGCGTCCACCGCTCCGGCATCGCACCGCTGGTGGAGCGCTACCTCACGCTCGAGGACTTTCTCGCGATCCGCGACCGCATGATCGGGATCGGCTCGGTGGGCGGCAAGACGCTCGGGATGCTGGTCGCCCGCGCGATCCTGCGCGAGCGCGATGCCGAGCTTGCCTCCCGCCTCGAGGCGCACGACTCCTTCTTTGTCGGCGCCGAGGTCTTCATCACGTTCCTCGTGCAGAACAAGGTCTGGTGGTTGCGCGAGCAGCAGAAGAACGACGAGACGTTCCTGCAGGGGCTCGACGAGGGCCGGCGCCACGTCATCCACGGCCGCTTCCCCAGCCACATCCTGGAACAGTTCCAGGGCATGCTCGATTACTTCGGCGAGTCGCCGTACATCGTGCGCTCCAGCTCGATCCTCGAGGACGCCCGCGGCAACGCATTCTCCGGCAAGTATGAGAGCGTCTTCGTCGTCAACCGCGGCTCCCGTGAGCAGCGCATGTCCGCCCTGTTGAAGGCGGTGCGCACCGTCTACGCCAGCGTCCTGGACGAGGAGGCGCTGCGCTACCGCAAGCGCCGAGGGCTCCTGCACAGCGAGGAACGCATGGCGTTGCTGATCATGCGCGTGTCGGGCTCCCCCCAGGGCCGGTTCTACTACCCGCAGGCCGCCGGCGTCGGACTCTCCTACAACCCCTTCGTCTGGCACCCCGACATCGACCCGCAGGCGGGTGTCGTACGCCTCGTCTTCGGCCTGGGGACACGCGCGGTCGACCGCAGCGACGACGACTACACCCGCCTCGTCGCCCTCAACGCCCCCGGGCGCCGCCCCGAGGCGAACTTCGACGACGTGCGCGAGCACTGCCAGCGGCGCATGGACTGCCTCGATCTCAAGGACGGCCAGTTCGTCTCGCTGGACTTCCCCGAGGTGATCAAGGAGCAGCCCGACTACCCGCTCGACCTGTATCTATCCTACACTGACGAGAACTACCCGTGGATCACGTTCGACCGGCTCCTCACCGAGACGCCGGTCGCCACCGACCTGCGCCGCATGCTCGCGCTGCTCGAGGAGGCCTACGAGCACCCGGTGGATGTCGAGTTCACCCTCAACTTCCTCTCGGACGGCTCCTACCGCATCCATCTGCTCCAGTGCCGCACGTTCCAGATCCAGCGCGAGACGGGCATGATGCTGCCCTCCGAACAGGTGGAGCGCCAGCGCCTCCTCACCGCCAACGGCGCGGTCATCGGCGTGAGCCGCGAGCAACCGCTCACGCGGATCATCTACATCGTCACCGAGACCTACGCCCAGCTCGCCGACCGCGACCGCTACGAGGTGGCCCGGCTCATCGGCCGGCTCAACCGCAAGCACTCCGAGGACGACCGCGGGCTGATGCTCATCGGTCCCGGCCGGTGGGGCACCCACAGCCCCTCGCTCGGCATTCCCGTCGCGTTCGGCGAGATCAGCCGCGCCTCGGTGGTGTGCGAGATGGTGGAGATGCACGAGCGCCTGATCCCGGACGTGTCGCTCGGCACCCACTTCTTCAACGACATCGTCGAGCACGACATGCTCTACCTGGCGTATTTCCCCCGCAACTCCGGCAACCACATCGACAGCGCCTGGTTCCGCAGCGCGCCGAACCGCCTCCTCGAGCTCGACCCCGAGGCGGGCCGCTTCGCCGACATCGTGCGCGTGATCGACTGCGCCGACATCGAGGGCAACCTCTGGCTCCGCGCCGATGCGACGAAGCAGGAATCCATCGTCTTCCGCACGGACTGAGCCGGGTTGCGGCAGACGCCGGTTGGGCAATCGACGAGTGCTGAACCGAGCCTGATGGGCCCCGCGCCCGGACCGCGTGCGTTCTGCCGACGAGCAACCCGGTGGCCACGACCGCGACCTGTCCAGCGGGTCCGTCCGTGCCGGCGCGTCCGTCGCGAAAATAACGCTACAATGACGGGGCGTTGCGGGCTGATGAGCGCGCCGAGTCGGCTGGTTTGACCGATCTGTTGTTCGCCTCCGATCCGGCTGCTGCGGTCGAGGCAATCCTCTTCGGCCGCCGCTGCGGCGGCGTCCGCCAAAGCACGCTGCACCTGTGGCGTTGGCCGGCCGGCGCCTGCGCGGTCCGGTGGCCGGACGGGCCCCACCCTACTCCGCTTTCGCGTCCCCACGCAGCGCGTCGAGCCGCTTGCGCAACGTCGCCCGGGTGATCCCGAGGCGCTCCGAGGCCCGGACTTGGTTGCCCGCGAACTCCTTCATCGCGCGCACGATCATCTCCCGTTCCAGCCGCTCGAGGATCGTCTCGCTCTTGTCGGCGCTGAGCTCCCGGTAGAGCGCATCAAGCATCGTTTCCACCGATTGAGCGACTGGGGCGGCGGCGGAGATCGTGGCGGGTGCGGGCGTGGAGGGTTCCGCGGGGGCTTCGACCACCGCGGGGAGCGGGGAAGCCGGCGCCGGCGCGGGCACGGGGTGGGCGGAACTGGCGACGGGGCTGCCGGCCGCGTTCGCCGCATCGCGCAGCTCCACCGGCAAGTCCTTCACGAGGATGGTGTCGCCGGGGGCGACCACGGCGCTGCGGTAGATGGCGTTCTCCAGCTCGCGCACATTGCCCGGCCAGCGATGCCGCATCAGCACATCCATCGCCTCGGGCGCGACCTTGCGCACGCGGATCTTCTTCGTCTTCTCCAGCATCTGGAGCATGAAGTCGACGATCTCGGGAATGTCGGTCGCCCGCTCGCGCAGGCTCGGCAGGCGGAGGCGGACGACGTTGAGCCGGTAGTTGAGGTCCTCGCGGAAGGTCTTGGCCTTGACCATCTGTTCGAGGTCGCGGTTGGTCGCGGCGATCACGCGCACGTCGACGTGGATCGTCTCCGTGCCGCCGACACGCTGGATCTCGCCCTCCTGGAGCACCCGAAGGATCTTCGTCTGGGTGGCGAGCGACATGTCGCCGATCTCGTCGAGGAAGAGCGTGCCGCCGTCGCACAGCTCGAACTTGCCGCTGCGCTGCCCGGTGGCTCCGGTGAACGAGCCCCGCTCGTGGCCGAAGAGTTCGCTCTCGATCAAGTTCTCGGGAATCGCGGCGCAGTTGACGGCCATGAACGGCTTCGCCGACCGGTGGCTGTGCTGGTAGATGCAGCGCGCGACGAGCTCCTTGCCTGTGCCGCTCTCGCCGGAGATGAGCACGGTCACATCGCTGGCGGTCACCTGCCCGATGACCTTGAAGACCTCCTGCATCGCGGGCGAGGAGCCCACGATGCCCTCCTTGTAGTCCTCGCTCTTCACCTTCGGCTTGTAGCCGGCGGCGGTCTGGAGGTCGGCCTTCGTCTTGAGCGCGTTCTCCGCGATGGCGAGGACCTTGTCGGCGTCGAACGGCTTCATCACGTAGTCGAAGGCGCCGAACTTCATCGCCTCGATCGCCGTCTGCGCGGTGCCGAACGCGGTCATCAACACCACCAGCAGCTGCGGGTGCGCGGCACGGAGGTGCTGCAGCGTCTCGATGCCGCTCATGCCGCCCATCCGGATGTCGAGAAACACGAGGTCGGGCGCGCCCTTCTTGGCGAGGGCGATCCCCTCCTCCCCGCTGCCCGCCTCGACGATGCGATACTGGCGCGCGCCCAGCACGCGCCCGAGCGAGTACCGAATCTCCTCATCATCGTCGATGATCAGAATCGTTGCGGCGCTGGGTGCGTTGGTGTCGGCGGTCATCGTGGGCGTGGATTGACAACGGCAAGGGCGCCGCGGCCAAATGGACTTTTTCGTTCCAATGCTTCGCTGGTCAATCGCCTTGTTCCGGGTGTTCGGCATTCGGCTGGAGGTGCACGCGTCGTTCGTGCTCCTGCTTGCCTATGCCGCGAGCGCCGGTCTGGCGGAGGGCGGCGTGGCGTTGATGGCGTGGTCGGTGTGCTTCGTCCTGCTCGTGTTCACAGTGGTGGTCATGCACGAGCTCGGGCACTGTTTCGCGGCGCGCCGCTACGGGATCCGCACGCATCGCATCCTGCTCCTTCCGATCGGTGGCATGGCGGAATTTGCCGAGATCCCGCGGGAACCGCGGCGGGAACTCGTGATCGCCGTCGCCGGCCCGCTGGTGAACTACGCGTTCATCGCGTTGTTGTTGCTCGGCTTCGGCTGGCCGCAGGGGCTCGCCGGCGTGGGGGTGCCGACCGCCTGGGCCGAGGTGCCGGCGGTGCTGTTGTACGTCAACCTGCTCATGGGCGTGTTCAACCTGCTGCCGGCGTTCCCGATGGATGGCGGCCGGATTCTGCGCGCGTTGCTGGCGACCCGGCTGGACTATCTCGTCGCGACCCGATGGGCGGCGCGGACCGGACAGGTGCTTGCGTTGGGCTGCGCGGCGCTCGCCGCCGCCGACTGGCGCGAACACGGCCTGCTTGCCGTCCTCTTCCTCTTCATCGCCTACGGCGCCGAGACCGAGTACCGCTTCGTGCGCAGCCGCGAGCTCTACTCCGGCCTGATCGTCGCCAATGTCACCCGCAGCGACTTTGTCGGTTTCTCGCCGGAGACATCGATCGGCGCCGCCTTCGAGACACTGCGCCGCACGGTCGCCCAGGACCTGCTCCTGATCGGAGCAAGTGGACCAGTGGGGATCGTGCCACGGTCCCGCTTCGCGGCGGCGCTGCGCGCCGGCGGCGAGCACGATCCGCTGGCATTGCACGCGGTGCACGATTTCGCGGTGTTGCAGGCGGAGTGGCCGCTGCTCTCCGTGCTGCGCGACCTGAGGCGCGGCAAGCAACGCCTCTACCCGGTCTACTCCGCCGGCCGGCTGATCGGCGTGTGCGACGCACGACGAGTCGACGAAGGCGTGCGACTCATCCGCCAGACCACGCGACGGGCGTGGTGAGCCCCGGCGGGCGCCGGTGTCAGGGTTCGTAGGGGCCGCGGAACGCGCGGTCGTAGGCGCGGCGCTCCCGTTTGGTCGGGCGGCCTTCGCCGTGCGGCCGTGCCAGCAGATTCTGGATATGGCGTTCGCGGCCACGCTCCCGTTCCTCCGGCGGAGTGAGATCCTCGATGAAGGCGCCGACCTCCGCGTGAGCCACGCGTCGCTCCAGCAACGGTCCGACCCGCAGGGTTCGCGTCCAACCCCCGAGATTGATCGCTACGATCTGTCCAGTATGCACCTCGCGCGCCGGGCGGGCGTGCTGCGCGTCGACGGTCACCTTGCCGCCGCGGCAGGCCTCGGTGGCCTGGGAGCGGGTCTTGTAGACGCGCACGCACCAGAGCCACTTGTCGAGCCGGACCTCCGTGGGCGCGGTGGCGCGGGGCGGTGGCGGCGTGGTCATCGGGCGAGGGGCGTCACCCCGGTGCGGTCCACGTGCAGGCGCAGACCATCATGGGCGAACCGTACCCCCGCAGGGAGGAGCGACTCGCTGTCGGCATGGCTGACGAAATGGGCGAGATGGGTCAGGTACGAATGCGGCGCGCCGATGTCCTCCGCGATCGCGACGGCTTCGGGGATGCTCAGATGGGTCGGGTGCGGCTCCGGGCGGAGTCCGTCGAGCGCGACGAGTTGCGCGCCGCGGGCGAGCGCGCGTTGGTCGGCGTTCACCGTCTTGCAGTCGGTGAAATAGGCGAACTTGGCGCCCGTGGCGTGTTCCTCGAAGACCAGCCCGAGCACTTCGACCGAGCCATGGTGCAGCCGGGTCGAACGGATGGTGCCGCCTGCGAGTTCCAGCACCGGCGGCATGATCTGGGGCAGGAACGCCGGATAGCCGCGGAACTGCGGTCGCTCTCCGATCGCATACGGGAACGACTCTCTCACGCGGATCGCGCCCTGCTCGGTGGTACGCACCGGCAGGGCGACATTGCCGCGGAGGTCGCAGAAACGACGGAGGTCGTCCATGCCCGCGAGGTGATCGGCGTGTCCGTGGGTGAGGATGAACTCGTCGATGCGGTTGACGCCGTTGGCGAGGCACTGCAGACGGAACTCCTGGGCCGCGTCGACTTGCACGTGCAGGTCGCCCAGGACGACGTGCACGCTCGTGCGGGTGCGGCGGTCGCGGGGGTCCGGCGAGCGGCAGACCGGGCAGGCACAGGCGATCATCGGCACGCCCTGCGACGTGCCCGTGCCGAGGAAGATCACCTCCATCGCGAAGTCCTCATTTCGGCGGCAGCACGTAAATCGGCACGGACGCCAAGCTGATCCGGTCGACGCCGACCTTGATCGCGTATTCACCGTGTTCGGGCAACACGAGCTGCGTGAACTGGATGGCGAAGGCCTTGCACACGGTGGGCAGGTCGCGGGCGAATTGCACGGTGAGATCCTCGGCGATCTCGGGCACCACGGGCCGGCCGTCGGCGTCCATCACCATGATCTTGAGCTGGTGCTCCCCCTCCTCGATCCGCTCGAAGCGCACGCGCCCGGCAAGCCAACAACTCGGCACCACCAGCGGCATGCGCGGGGTGACGAAGATGTCGAACGCGCCGGAGATATCGAGCACCTGCCCGTTGTACCGGGCTTCGCGGCAGAGAGTGAGGATCTCGAGTTGCATGCGGACTCTCGGTTGCGGCCATCAACGGTCCCGGGCTGCGGGGGTGCAAGTCCGGTTTGCCGTGTGCGAGGATCGTTCCAGCGTGCGGTCCCGGCTCAACTGCGGAGGTGGCCCGCGGCCATCTCCTCCAGAAACGAACGGTACGTGCGTTCGACGCCTTCCCGCAGGCCGATCTTCGCCTTCCAGCCGAGGGCCGCCAGCCGGGAGACATCCATGAGCTTGCGGGGCGTGCCGTCGGGCTTGGAGGTGTCCCAGGTGATGCGGCCGGCGAAGCCCACGACTGCGGCCACGGTCTCGGTGAGCTCCCGGATCGTCACATCGGTGCCGGAGCCCACGTTGATCAGGTCCGGCGGGTTGTCCTGTTGCAGGAGGAAGAAACAGGCGTCGGCAAGGTCGTCGACATGGAGGAACTCGCGTTTCGGCGTGCCGGTGCCCCACGCCACCACCTCGGCGAGCCCGGCCGCCTTCGCCTCGTGGAAGCGGCGGATGAGTGCGGGCAGCACGTGGGAGTTCTGCGGGTGGTAGTTGTCGTTGGGGCCGTAGAGGTTGGTCGGCATCGCCGAATGGAAGAGCACGCCGTATTGCTTGCGGTAGTACTCGCAGAGCTTGAGTCCGGCGATCTTGGCGACCGCGTACGCCTCGTTGGTGGGCTCCAGCGCGCTGGTGAGCAGGCACTCCTCGGTCATCGGCTGCGGCGCGTGCTTGGGGTAGATGCAGGAGCTGCCGAGGAACAACAGCCGGGCGGTGCCGTGGCGCCGGGCGGCCTCGACGACGTTGGCGGCGATGATGAGGTTGTCGTAGATGAACTCGCCCGGGTAGGTGTTGTTGGCGTGGATGCCCCCGACCTTCGCCGCGCCCACGAGCACGACTTCGGGTTTTTCCGCGGCGAAGAATGTGTCCACCGCCGCCTGGTTGCCGAGGTCGAGCTCCTGTCGCCGCCGGAGCAGGAGGTGCCGGCAACCCGCCGCGGTGAGCCGACGCACCAACGCGGAGCCGACCATGCCCAGGTGCCCGCTGACGAAGATCCGTTTCTCGCGCAATTCGTTCATGCGAGGCGCAGCGAAAAGGAGAACACCCCAGACGTGCAAGTGCGGTTCTTCCCGGATCGTGAGGCTGCGGTGAAAAACTCGGAACTTTTGTCTTGTGCGCGCGACAAACGTTCGAACACCGCTATGATAAACGCGGCGCGGCACTACGGTGGAACTGCCGGCAGAACGCTCAGCTCGCTCCTCTCGGAATTCCGCACTTTTCCGCGTTTTTCTCCGAAACTTATCAACGTTTGTGACGATCTCTATCACTGCCATGACGGGAATTCTCCACATCTTCTGGGACGACCTTCCCGACGACCAAGCCGAGGAACTCCTTGCACGCGCGGCCGCCGGAGAGGCAGTCTTTTGTGAACACCTCGCGCAGCTGATGGCTGCTTGAGGCGAACCGCGACACCGCATCGCGGCGCTTCCGACACGCGCAGCAAGCGGATCTTCCGGACAGGACGGCGCCACTCGCCCTCCGCTCCCGAGGACTCCGCGGCAGCTCGAGTCAGAACCGCCCGGCAGTGCCGCCGAGCCGAAGCCTGCCTCGCCTTCGCCCCCGGGTGATTTTGCCCCAGGCACCGAAGCGAAACAGATTCGACCGGTTCACCTCTCACCAATGCAAAGGGCCCGCACCTCGATCGGGGCGGGCCCTTTTCTTTGCTCTGTCGTGCCGGCGGCGCGACGGGGAACGGAAGTTCTCCCGGCGTCAGTCGCCGGACATCTCTTCGATGGAGGCGACCCTGCCCTCCTTGAACACGACGCGGTACCGCTCGACGACCTCGCGGTCGTTGTAGTCGGCGAAGAACGCGTAGGCGCCCGGGTGCCAACGATGATAGTACCCGCGGTAGTAGACCATCGTACCCCCGCGCGAGGTGTAGCTGGTGTACACCCACGACTCGTTGCGACCGGCCGCATCGGTGCGGGTATAGATCCGATCGGGCTCCCCCACGGCGAGCTTCACCATCTCGGGGCTGAAGCCGATCGCGACCTTCCCCTGCTTGATGAGGTCCTGATCGCCCGGGGCGAGGCTGTTGAACAGCTCCGGATTGTTGCGAATCCGGGTTTCGGGAGTGCTGCAGCCGACCAGCACAGAGAGGCCGAGCACGCAGGCCATGAGGAGCAGGTAACGTTTCATGGAGGGGGAAGTCGTCGGGGATGATGATTCAGGCCGGTGTGACCTTTTCAACTCGCTTCCGGTTCCCTCGTTCATGTCATCCGCCGCGATGAAGGTTCTTCTCTGGGACATCGACGGCACATTGATCCGCTCCGGCAACGCCGGACACCGCGCCATGAACGCCGCGGCGCGGGCGGTGTTCGGGCTGGAGGATGCCTTCGCGCATTTCGATTTCGGCGGCCGCACTGATCCCTGGGTGCTCGCGTTGCTTTGCGAGCAACATCGCCTCGACGCCACGCCCGCGCATGTCGAACGATTCTACGCGGCCTATCTCGAGTCCCTCCGTCGCGAGTTGCACAATCCCCTCGCGCGCACCTGCGCCGGCGTCCGCGAACTGCTCGTCCGTTGCGCGGACTCCGTTGGTCTCACCCAAGGACTGCTCACCGGCAACATCATCGCCGGCGCGCGTGTGAAGCTCGACCATTTCGGGCTCTGGGACTTCTTCCCCTTCGGCGCGTTTGCCGACGACTCGGGCGAGCGCAACCACCTCGGTCCAATCGCCCTCGAACGGGCGCGCCGCCACAGCGGCCGCCCGGAATTGTGCGCCACCGACCTGGTCGTCATCGGCGACACACCGCACGACATCGCCTGTGCGCGCTGCGTCGGCGCCCACGCGGTCGCCACGGCCACCGGCGGGTTCACCTACGAGGAGCTCGAGGCGCACGGCCCCGATCTGCTCGTGCGCGATTTCTCCGACCCGGAGCCATTCCTGCAGTTTCTCCGCAAGCTCCATTGAGCCGGAGGGGGCGCGAGCTCCGCGCGGGCGGCGTTCTGGTACGCTATTTGTCGAACCGGTCGATGGCGGTGACCTTGCCGGTCTGGAAGGCGACATGCAGTCGGTCGCCCCGGCTTCCGCCGGTCGACGTCCCCACGGCGACTCCGCTGCTCGAGTGATGGCCGGAGCTCCCGAATCCCAGCCCGATGCCGAGTCGCGGGGTCTTGTCGGCGTAGGCCCACACTTCGGTTTCGCCCTCGGCGGTCACGCGGCGGAAGGTTCGATCGGGCTTGCCCAGCGCCAGGCGTACCATGTCTGCCGTGTAGCCGATCTCGACCTCGCCGGCGCGGATCTTGGCCTGCACCGCCGGCGGGTAGCTCGCGAACGCCTCCGCGTTCTTCTGGATGCGGGAGTCGGGGGTCGAGCAACCGGCACAGGCCAGCGCGAAAACGAGAGCCACAAGCGTCGCGTTCTTGGTCATCGGGAAGACGGGGTTGGCGAACGGCATAGTGCGCTCGGACAGGAATGCAGCGCTAATGTTCGTCCGCAGCCGGGCATTGCCATCCCCCGCCCTCGCGCCCAACGTCCGCCGCTTTCGCCATGTCCAAACTCTCCGTCGCCATCGCCTCCGACCACGCCGGCTTCCGCTACAAGGAAGAGATCAAGAAGATGCTCCTCGCACAGGGCTACACCGTGCGCGACTTCGGCACCTACTCGACCGATTCCTGCGATTATCCGACCTACATCCGCCCCGCCGCCGAAGCGGTGGCCAAGGGCGAGTTCGACCGTGGCATCGTGCTCGGCGGCTCGGGCAACGGCGAAGCCATCGTGGCCAACAAGGTGAAGGGTGTCCGTTGCGGGCTCTGCTGGAGCGTCGAGACGGCCGTGGCCAACCGCGACCACAACGACGGCAACGTACTCGCCCTCGGTGAGCGCATGATCTCGCTGGAGCTCGCGCTGCAGCTCGTGCAGCTCTGGCTCGAGACGCCGTTCAGCAACGACCCGCGCCACGTGCGCCGCATCAAGGCGATCGAGGGCTGAACGGACGAATGCACAAAAGGGCGGCCACGGCCGCCCTTCGTTCTATTCGGACCACCGGCCCGGCTCAGGGCAGCCACGGGAACTTGCGCGCATCGGGCTTGCGCTTCTCGCGCTGCGCGCGGTGGAACTCCTTCGCCTCGTCGGTCATGTAGTAGAGCATCGTGGCGTTGCCCGCGAGTTCCTGGATGCCCTGCTGGCCGTCGACATCGCAGTTGAACGCCGCCTTCAGGCAGCGGATGGCGATCGGGCTCTTGTCGAGGATCTCGTTCGCCCACTTCACCCCCTCGGCCTCGAGCCGGTCCACCGGCACGACGGCGTTCACCAAGCCCATCTCGAGCGCCTGGTTCGCGTCATATTGACGGCACAAATACCAGATCTCGCGCGCCTTCTTCTGGCCCACGATGCGGGCGAGATAGCTGGAGCCGAAACCGCCGTCGAAGCTGCCCATGGCGGGGCCGACCTGGCCGAAGATGCCGTTGTCGGCCGCGATCGTGAGATCGCAGACCAGGTGCAACACATGGCCGCCGCCGATCGCGTAACCGGCCACCAGCGCGATCACGACCTTCGGCATCGAGCGGATCAGTTTCTGCAGATCGAGCACGTTCAGCCGCGGCACCCCATCCTCCCCGATGTAGCCCGCGTGGCCACGCACGCTCTGGTCGCCGCCGGCGCAGAAGGCGTATTTGCCGTCGATGTGCGGGCCGGCGCCGGTGAGGAGCACCACGCCCACCCGCTGGTCCTCGCGCGCGTCCAGGAACGCGTCGTAGAGCTCGAACACGGTCTTCGGCCGGAACGCGTTGCGCTTCTGGGGGCGGTTGATCGTGATCTTCGCGATCCCGCCGGCCTTGTGGTAGGTGATGTCCTCGTAGGTTTTGCAGGGCTGCCACTGGGTCGACATGGAGCGCGACGTTAGGACCGCGTCCCGGTTTGCCAAGCTTGGCGCACGCCGCGAGCGCCGGCGGACGGCCGGAAAGCCGCTTGGATCCGCCGCTCCGCCTCGTAATGTGCGCGCCCGCGTGAGCAAACCCTCCACCACCACCGCCACCGCGCCGGCGCGGCTGGGGCTGATCATTGGCGCCTTGGGCGTGGTGTTTGGCGACATCGGCACGAGTCCGCTCTACACGTTCCGCGAGTGTCTGGCGGCGTTACCCGCCGACCAGCGTGCCGCCGGGATCCTGGGCGTGCTCTCGCTCGTCTTCTGGGCGCTCTTCCTCGTCGTCACCGTGAAGTACCTCTGGTTCATCACGCGCTCCGACAACCAGGGCGAGGGTGGCATCTTCGCGTTGCTCGCGCTCAGTGGCGAGAAGCCCGGCGCAGGCAGGATCACCGCGTGGGTGCTGCTGCTGCTCATCGGCGCGGCGTTGCTGTACGGCGACGGCGTGATCACCCCGGCGGTGTCGGTCCTCGGCGCCATGGAGGGTCTCGTGGCGGCCAATCCCGGGCTCCACCATCTCGTCGTGCCGTTGAGCGTCGTCATCCTGTTTCTCCTCTTCTTCCTGCAGCGCCTCGGCACCGCGTCGATCGGCCGCGTATTCGGTCCATTGATGCTGATCTGGTTCGGGACCTTGGCGGTGCTCGGGCTCTGGCAGATCGCGGGCAATCCCGCGGTGCTGGCGGCGCTGAACCCGCTGCACGCGATCCGCCTGCTGGCCGCGGGCAATGTGCACATCGCCTCGCTGCTGGGCGCGGTCGTGCTCGCCTTCACCGGCGCGGAGGCCCTCTACGCCGACCTGGGCCACTTCGGCCGCAAGGCGATCGCCTCGAGCTGGTACACTATCGCGATGCCGGGGCTGTTGCTGAGCTACTTCGGCCAGGGCGCCTGGGCGCTCGCCCACCCCGGCGACAGTACCAATCCATTTTTTGCCCTCGTGCCGGAGGGCTGGCCGCGTCTCGCCCTCACCGGGATCTCGGTCGTCGCGGCCGTGATCGCGAGCCAGGCGCTCATCTCCGGAACCTTCTCGCTCACGCGGCAGGCGATGCAGCTCGGCTTTCTGCCTCGCCTGACGGTGCGGCACACGAGCGCCGCGCTCGAGGGCCAGATCTACCTGCCGCTGGTCAACGTCACACTCGCGGTGGCGACGATCTGGGTGACGGTCGCCTTCGGGTCCAGCGCCAGCCTTGCCTCCGCCTACGGCATCGCGGTCACCGGCACGATGGTGGTGACGACGATCGCCTTCTTTGCGGTCCTGCGGCGGAAGGGGTGGTCGCTCTGGCGCGCCCTGCCCCTCTGTGCGCTGTTCCTGGTGATCGATGCCGCCTTCTTCGGGGCCAACCTCGGCAAGATCAAGGACGGGGGCTGGTTGCCGCTCCTGATCGGCGCGGCCGTGCTCACGGTCATGCACACCTGGCGCACGGGCAAGGGCGAGGTCATGCGGCGCGTGTACTCCAACGAGATCACCGAGGAGGAGCTGCGGACGATGGCGCGCAGCCGCAATGTCTCCCGGGTGCGGGGCGGCGCCGTGTTCATGGCGGGCAACCCGCGCGGCACACCGCTGGTGCTGGTGCATCACCTCAAGGCCAGCCGCAGCCTGCACGAGCATGTCGCGATCCTGAGCGTCCTCACCGAGACCGTGCCCTATGTCGCGGACGCCGACCGCTTGAGCGTCGCCGAGATTGGCGAGGGGTGTTGGCGCGTGGTGGGTCGTTACGGCTACTTGGAGTCGCCCGATGCGGGCGCCCTGTTGGAGGCCGCCCGCGAGCATGGTCTGCCGCTCAAACCCGAAACCGCGACCTACTATTTCAATCACGAGATGGTCGTCACCGGCGGCACCTCGCCGATGCCCAACTGGCAGAAACACCTCTACGGCCTGCTTAGCCGCAACGCCCGGCCGGCCCGTGACTACTTCCAGATTCCGCCCAGCCAGATCGTCGAGCTCGGCCTGCCGATCCAGCTTTAGCGGGCAGCGAAGGCGAACGATCGGCTGCGATCGGGTGAAACGGCTTGGCCACGCCCGGGCATCCACACACACTCGCGCCCTCGGATGAGCAAACCCGCCGGTCTTCCCGCCTCCAACGCCAAGTTCGCCCTTGCGCTCGGTGCACTCGGCATCGTTTTCGGCGACATCGGCACGAGTCCGCTCTACACGCTGCGCGAGTGTCTCCGGTACCTCCCGGCCGAGAACCCCGAGGCGGGGGTGTTGGGCGTGCTCTCCCTGGTCTTCTGGGCGCTGCTGCTCGTCGTGAGCGGGAAGTACCTGTCGTTCATCACCCGCGCCGACAATCGCGGCGAGGGCGGCATCTTCGCCCTGCTCGCGCTCCAGCACCGGCATGCCACGCCGACGCGCAAGATGACCGTCGGGGTGTTCGTGATCCTGATCGGCGCCGCGTTGCTCTATGGCGAGGGCATGATCACGCCGGCCATCTCGGTGTTGGCGGCCGCGGAGGGTTTCCGGACCGTGGCGCCGGGCATCACCGACCTCATTCCGCTGATCGCCTGCGCCATCCTCGCGGGCCTCTTCTGGATCCAGCACAAGGGGACCCATGCGATCGGCCGCCTCTTCGGCCCGGTGATCTTCGTCTGGTTTGTCACGATCGGCCTGCTCGGCGCCTGGCGGGTGTCCGAGAACCTCGGCGTGCTGCACGCGCTCAATCCGGTCCACGGCTGGAACCTGCTCGCCGCACAACCGCTGCGCGGCGTGGCGTTCCTGCTCGGGGCGGTCGTGCTCGCGATCACCGGCGTCGAGGCGCTCTATGCCGACATGGGACACTTCGGGCGCCACGCGATCGCCCGTGCCTGGTACTGGGTCGTGCTGCCCGGGCTGATGTTGAACTACTTCGGCCAGGGCGCCCATGCGATCGCCCACCCCGAGGACTTGGACAACCCGTTCTTCGCGCTCGCCCCGGCCGGCCCGGCGCGGTTTGCGCTCGTGCTGCTGTCCATCGCCGCGACCATCATCGCCAGCCAGGCGCTCATCTCGGGCACGTTCTCGCTCACCCGGCAGGCGATCCAGCTGGGCTTCTTCCCCCGCCTGACGATTCTCCACACCAACGCCACGGTGGAGGGGCAGATCTACCTGCCGCTCGTCAACCGGCTCCTGGCGGTGGGCGCGATCGCCATCGTGCTCGGCTTCGGCTCCTCGGAGCGGCTGGCCGGGGCATACGGCTTGGCCGTCACCGGAGCGATGGCGATGACGACCATCGCGTTCTACTTCGTCGCGCGGCGGCGCTGGCACTGGTCGGCATGGGCCACGGGCGCGCTCTGCGCCGTCTTCCTCACCGTCGACCTCGCGCTGTTCGCCGCGAACATCGCAAAGATTCCGCACGGCGGCTGGCTTCCGCTCGCCTCGGGACTCGGTCTGCTCGTCGTGATGCAGGTCTGGAAACGCGGGCGTGAACTCATCGCCGAACGCGTCTACGGCCGCGGGCTCGACGCCATCGAGGTGCCGTCGCTGCTCGAGGGCGAGGTCATCCACCGCGTGCCCGGCACCGCGGTGTTCATGGCCTCGACTCCGCGCGGCACGCCGCTCGCGCTGCTCCACCACCTCAAGTCGAACCGCTGCGTCCAGAAAACCGTCGTGCTCCTTTCGATCGTCGCCGAGCCCGAGCCGCACGTGCCCGACCTCGAGCGGCTCAGCATCACCGAACTGGGCCAGGGAGTGTGGCGGGCGATCGGCCGTTATGGCTACATGGAGACACCCGATGTCGCCGCGCTCGTCACCCGGCTGCGCGGGGCCGGCGTGGAGATCGAGCCGATGACGACCACGTACTACTTCAACCGCGAGATGGTGCTGACCGGCGGCGAGACGCCGCTCTGGGAGTGGCAGAAGTCGCTCTACGCGTTCCTCAGCCGCAACGCCCGGCCGGCGAAGGACTATTTCCGGATCCCGCCCAATCAGATCATCGAGATCGGTCTGCCGATCCAGCTCTGAGCTCGTGCCGCGGTCCTAGGGCGCGGCATCGAGCAGCGCCTTGCGGCGGGCGGCGTCGTGTTTGCGATCGGTGCGCACGTGCAGCACGCGGAGGCCCTCGGCCGGAAGCGCACGGAGTTCCTCGGCAAGCTGCGGCCAGCCTGTGATCGGCAGGTACCCCACGCCGTACGCGGCACAGAGCGCGGCGAAGTCTACCTGTTGCGGGGTGGCGAAGAAGGTCTCGAACGGCGGTTCGAACTGCGCGACCGGCAGGTGCTCGAAGATGCCCCCGCCGTTGTTGTCGATGAGCACAACCGTCAGGCTCCCGCGGAACTGCGGCCGAAGCAGGAGGCCGTTGGTGTCGTGCAGGAACGAGAGGTCGCCGGTGAGCAGCACCGCCGGTTCGCCGCCGTGCGCCACGCCGAGGGCGGTCGAGAGCGTGCCGTCGATGCCATTGGCGCCGCGGTTGAAGAACAGTTGCGCCCGCCGCCGGTTCTGGGGCCAGAAGTACTCCACGTCCCGCACGGGCATGCTGCTCGCCACAAACACCGGGGTCGCCTCGGGCAGGCTGTGGGCGAGCACCCAGGTCGCCGCAGGTTCGAAACCCGTCGGCGCAGGCTCGAGCGCGCGGGCGATCCGTGTCGCCGCGGCCGCCTCGGCGGCGGCCCACCGGTCGACATACTCGCTCTCCGGACGCACGGCGTTGATCGCGAGGGTTGCGAGGTCCGCGACGATCGGGCGGGTGCGCTGGTGGAGTCCGTCGCGATTGTCCGGGTGCCGGCTGATGAGGGTCACCTCCGCGGCGCTGCGTGCCACCCAGGAGCGCAGGACCTTGCTCGTGGGCCAGCCCTCGAGGCAGAGCACCGCCGCGGGCCGCAAGGCCTCCGCGATCCTCTCGTCGCGCAGCAGCGCGTCGTAGTGCGCGACTACGCACACTCCCTCCCGGGCGTGATGCCGAACCGGCGACAACGCGTCGGCGAGCACCGGCCAGCCGACCGTGCGGGCAATCCGACCGACCTCGCGGGCGTACGCGGCGGGATCGGCGGGGCTGGCCGGTCCGGCCACGATGACACCGCGGCCGGTGGCCGGCGGGGTCCATTCGGCCGGGAGCGGGCGGGGTTGGGCGGGCGTGAGGTGTTGGAAGAATCGTTCGTCGAGCTCCGGGCGCAGGGCCACGGCCGAGGCGTCCTCGACCGGCGCCAACGGGTCGCGGAACGGCGCGTTGAGGTGCACTGGTCCGGGAGCGAACGTGGCCGCCTGCGCGCAGGCGTGCGCGATCGTCTGCCGAAGGTACTGCAACAGCTCCAACCGGGGCTCCGGCACGGCGAGTTCGTGGTAGAAGCCCACATGGCCGCCGAAGAGCTTCTGCTGGTCGATCGTCTGCCCCGAGGCGCAGTCGCGCAACTCCGGCGGGCGATCGGCCGTGAACACCAGCAGCGGCACCCCGCTCTCGTGGGCTTCGACGATCGCCGGCAGATAGTTCGCGGCGGCGGTGCCGCTGGTGCACACGAGCACGACGGGGCGCCCGCCGCGTTTCGCCCGACCGAGGGCGAAGAAGGCTGCCGAGCGCTCGTCGAGCACCGGCGTGGCCTCGATCCCGGGGTGGCGCGCGAGAGCCGAGGTGAGCGGGGTCGAGCGCGACCCCGGCGAAGTGACCGCCTCGCACACCCCGCTGCGCACGAGGGTCTCGACCAGCACGCTGCACCACAGGGCGTTGGTGTTCCGGAAGTCGAGGATCGGTGCGGCGGGCGGCGGCGGGTTCATTTGAGCGTTGGCGGCGCGATCCTCAGGACGTTCCGGCTCAAGACAAGATCGGCGGTGCGGCTCGGGGGCGGCGGCGTGCAGTAGTCACGGGCCAGCAGCCGCAGGTACTTGAGCACTTTGGGGGCGCCGGGGCCGGTCCAGAAACAGGGCTTGGGGAGCACGAGTCGTTTCCCCTCCCCTTCGAGCACGAGCTGGAATCGTCCAAAACGGATCTGGCGCACGTCCGCCCAGGCGATGCCGACCGACTCGAGCGAACCGTCCATCCACAGGCCCGTCTGGTCGGCATGGATCGGTCCATACACCAGCAACAGCAGCACGCTCACGCCGGCGAGCGGCAGCACCAGGATCGCCAGCAGCGGATGGCCGCTGGCCACAAGGCCGCCGGCGACCAGGAGGGAGAACAGCGTGCCGACGCCGGCGGTGACCTGCGCCTTCCACACTGACACGGATGAGGGGGGCTCGCTCATGCCCGCCGTGCCTAGACGGGTGGCACACCCGTGGCAATACGCGGACGCTCCGCGGCGCCGCGGGGCCGCACCTTCAGCTTCGATTGACGAATCGACGGACGGTCAGCGCGGCGCTCCCAGGACCCGGGTGATCGCCTCGGCGAGCGTGTTGACGGCGTAGGGCTTCGGGACGACGGCACGGAAGCCGTGCTGCCGGAAATTGGCCATCACGGGATCGTTGGAATAACCGGAGGAAACGATGGCGCAGACGTCCGGATCGACCTTGAGCAACTCGGCCATGCACTCGGCGCCGCCCATTCCGCCCGGAACCGTCAGGTCCAGGATCACAATCTGGTAGCGCCGGCCGGCGGCGAAGGCCTCACGGTACGCGGCCAGGCAGGTCTCGCCGTCCGGCACCGTGCGGATCTCGCAATCGAGGCGGGTCAGCAGACGCTCGCCGAGCCGGCGGATCGTCTGCTCGTCGTCCATCAGCAGTACGCGGGTGCCGGCGATGGAGATCGGCATCTCCTCCTGCAACGGGGCGGCGACCGCCGGCGCCTGCTCCGCGGCGGCGGGGATCCACAGCCGGAAGGTCGTGCCCGTGCCCGGCGCCGACTCGACCTCGAGGTTGCCCCCGTGGCGTCGAACAATCGAATACGCGATCGCCAGCGAGAAGCGGTCGTCGCCGAACTTGGTCGAGGCGTACGGATCGAAGAAGCCCGGCAGGCGGTCCGGGGGCAGGCCGGGACCGCGGTCGACGATCGTCAACCGGACGTAACGTCCCGGCTGCAGGGCCCCGGTGGCGGCCTCGAAAGCCTCGTTCGCGGCGGCGATGCTGATGATGCCGCCGTCGGGCATCGTGCCGCGGGCGTGCACGATGAGGTTCTGCAGCGCCCGCCCGAGCTGGTTGCGGTCGGCGTGCACCGGCCAGAGCCCGGGTTCGAGCACGAAGGCGGCGCGGGCCTTCGCGCCGCTGAGCGCGAAGCCGGCGGCATTGTGCAGCAGGTCCGGCAGCACGATCGCCTCGCGGAGCGGATCGCCGCCCTTCGCGAAGGTCACGAGCTGCTGCGTGAGATCGCGCGCGCGTTTCGCGCTCGCCTCGATGTCGCGCAGGCACTCGCCGGCAAACGCCATCACGCGCTCGTCGAGCATCGCCAGCGTGACGTTGCCGAGGATGCCGGTGAGGAGGTTGTTGAAGTCGTGGGCGAGCCCGCCGGCGAGCAGACCGAGCGAGCGGAATCGTTGCGCGCGTTCCAGTTCCGACTCGAGGCTGCTCTGCTTCTCGATCTGCTCGCGGATCTGCTCGGTCTGGACCCGCACCCGGTGCCGGAGCGCGATCAGCCACACGAAGAAGACGAGCAGGCAGCCGCACAAGGCCGCCGCGGCCACCAGCGCGCGTTCGATCGTCCAGAAACGCGCCGGCACCAGCACGACGATGTCGGCGTCGGACCGGAGTTGTATCTCGAAACCGCGGGGGCGGTCGAAGTCGTCGAACTCTAGCCGGTAGATGCCGGTGAGCGCGAGGGTCATGCCGGGTTGATAGGCGGGGATCGGGGGCGCGCCGACGGGGTGGTCCAGCGTGGCGTCGAACACGACGCCCTCGGAGAGCAGCGTGAGATGCACGCGGTCGGCGTGTTGCGAAAAGTCGAGCAGGTCGCCGCGCAGGCGCACCAGCCGAAGGTCGTTGCGGGGGTCCTGCACGGAAGCTCCAGTGAGCAGCTCCGGAGCCGGGGCTGGGGCCACCTGGGTCCGCCGGAAAAAGGCCTCCCGCAGGACCATGCGGGCGCCGTCGTTGCCGATGATGCCCACGGCCTCGATCGTGTCGCCGGGGGCGAGCTGCCCGGGTTCGCGGCTGTAGACGGTCAGCCCGTGGTCCCCGTCCTGCACGACGATGTATTGGCCCGGCACGTGGTGCACGACCTGCGCGGAGACCCGCGCCCGCGCCAGTTCCTCGATCGAGAAAACCTGGCGGAGGTCGGCGATCCGCCGTAGCGGAACATCGAACACATCGGCCGGGGCGTCCTCCTCGATGAGGATGTCGTGCAGGAATGGCACGCGCAGCCGCACACCGCTGATGCGGTTCTTCGCGTCCGTGGTGACCTCGCACACTCCCCGCACCCGCAGCAGCGAACCGGGAGTCGCGGCGAAGTTGACCGGGGAATGGAGGTGGCCGACGAACTCGCCGTCGGGCGTTGTCACGTAGATCCAGCGCCAATCGCCCTCGGAGGCGGTGCGCCGGATGAATCCGCGCATCTCCACCCACTGGCCGTCCTCCGCCCCGCTGATCGCCTGCGCGTAGGAGATCCGCTTGGGAAATGGATGCGCCATCGAGCCGGTGTCGTCGAACCGCCCGAGGTTGACGATCGTCCCGAACGCGCCGCGCGCGGTCGTACCCAGGACGGTGCCCGATTTCTGCAGCGGGGGCGGCTGCCCGCCCGCCCG
>JAEZSJ010000047.1 GCA_023443985.1 Verrucomicrobiota bacterium
TCTCCGGCCTGCTCGTCGCCGGCCTGCTCGCGGTCTACCTCGCGCTCCACGTCGCCACGAGCTCGCGACGCCTCTTCGCCGCCGCCAACGCCCTGCTCTGCGCGCTCTTCCTCTTCCTCAACTGGAAACACGGCTTCGTGCGCTCCGACGGCCACATGATCGGCTTCTTCATCTGCGCGCTGCTGCCGATCACCGCGTTTCCCGCGCTGCTCGCCGATGCCCCCGCGCGCCGTTGGCTCCGCCGCGCGCTGCTCGTGCCCGCCGGCGTGCTCTGCGTCGTCGGCATCGAGCAGGCGCTGCCGAACATGGCCCGCAGCATCGTCGTCCAGTTGCAGGACCGCCTCGCCACCCGCGTCCAGGAGCTCACCGACTGGCAGGGTTTCCGCAACGGCCTGCGCGCGAAGATGCACGAGCAACGCCTCCAGCACGACCTCCACTTCGTCCGCAAGGAGGTGGGCGACGCCTCGATCGACATCCTCGGCCACGAGCAGGCGATCGCGTTGTTCAACAAGTTCAACTATCGCCCGCGCCCCGTCTTCCAGAGCTACAGCGTCTACAACGCCGCCCTCGCCCGCCGGAACCTCGACTACTACGCCTCGCCCGCCGCACCGGCCTACGTGCTGCTCAAGCTCCAGACCATCGACGGCCGCCTTGCCACGATGGACGACCCGCTCCTGCTGAACTACTTCGTCCACGCCTACGACTACGTGCTCACCGAGCGCGACTGGCAGCTCTGGCGCCGCCGCGCCGACGCCCCGCCGGCGGAGAACGTCGCCCCGCGGCGCCTGCGCACGACCTCCGTCGCCCGCGGCGACTGGGTCGAGCTCGGCGAACTCGTCGACCAGCCGGTCTGGGTCACGCTCGACCTCCGCCCCTCGCTCGTCGGCCGCGCCGCCAAGCTCCTCTACAAGCTCCCGCTCGCGTACCTGGTTGTCGAGGACACCGCCGGCGCCGTGAGCCGCTACCGCCTGCCGCCCGACGAGGGCCGCGCCGGTTTCATTCTCAGCCCGATCATCGAAAACGTCGCCGAGTACATCGCATTCTCCGGCGGCAAGCCCTCGCGCCGCGTCGCGCGCTTCCGCGTGGAGGTCGAGCAGCACAGCTACCTCTTCCAGCCGCAGGTCGGTGTGGGCCTGTTCTCGCTCACGCCCTCCACCGCCGCCGTTCGCTACGCCGCCCAGCTCGAGCGCGCCCGCCTCGCCGCCCTCGGCGCCGCGCCGGCCGCGCTCCAGTCGTTCGTCCCGGTGGCCGACGGCAAGATCGACGGCCAGCCCGTGCTCGTCGCCCATGCGCCCAGCCGGATCGAATACGATCTCCCCGCCGGCGCCGCCACCCTCGCCGGCCGCTTCGGCTACCTCGCCGGCGCCTACGAGGGCGACGCCCGCACCAACGGCGCCGAGTTCCGCGTCGTCTGGACCGACGGCGTCTCCGAGCACGTGCTCTTCCGCCGCTACCTCGACCCGCGCAACAACCCCGCCGACCGCGGCCTGCAGGGCTTCACCACGCCGCTCGCCGACGTGAAATCCGGCCACATCTCACTCGTGATCGACGCCGGCCCCGGCGACGACAACGGCTGGGACTGGACCGCCTGGGCCGGCATCGAGATCCGCTGAAGTCCCCCCATGCGCCCGCTCGCCCTCGCCTCACGCTTGCGGGTAGGGCCGGTCTCCGACCGGCCTTCCGGCGCCGGTGAGCCGGCCCGCGCCCAACGTGCCCGGGCGAAGACCGGACCCGCGCGCCTTCCCCTCCGGCCGGCAGCCCTCGCACGATGACTCCATCGACCGCCGCGCCTCCTCCGACCCGCCCCTGGCGCCTGCTCGCCCTCGGCGCCGCGCTGCTCGCCCTCGCCGGCCGGCTGTGGCTGATCCGCGGATACGGAACCGCCCTGCCCTTCCGCGACGAGTGGAAGGCCGTCGCCGTCGACCTCCTCGGTCCGTGGCTCGCCGGCACGCTCGGCTGGCGCGACTTCGTCGCCCCGCTCAACGACCACAGCCTCGTCCTCACGCGCACCTCCGCCTTCGCGCTCGTATGGCTCAACGGCCAGTGGAACAACCTCCTCGAAACCTCCCTCAACGCCCTGCTGCTCGTCCCGCCGCTCGCGCTCGTCGTGCGCACCGTCGCCCCCGCGCTCGGCCGCACCGCCGCCGTCGCGTGGACGCTCCTCGCCGGCTTGTTGCTCGCGCTCCCGATCACCGGCGAAAACACGCTCTGGGGCATCCAGTCGCTCGTCTTCTTCCAGGTCGCTCTCTCGGTGCTCTACCTCTGGGCCGTCGCCACGCGCGCGCGCTGCGATGGGCTCTGGTGGCTCGGCCAGCTCGCCGGCGGCCTTGCACTGCTCACGCAACAATCCGCCGTGCTCGCGCCTGCCGCCGCCGCGCTGTTCCTGGCTTGGCGCCTCATGCGTGATGCGGAAACGCGCCGCCACGCCGCCGCCGGTCTCGCCTTCGCCGCGCTCTGGATCGGCTGCTACTTCGCGCTCGCGCCGGACTTCACCGTCACCTCCGACATGCGCGCCGATTCCTGGCGTGTCGCGCTCGATGTCTGCCTGCGCCAGCTCGCCTGGCCGCTGCCGCACCCGGCGTTCGCCTTCCTGCTCTACGCACCGTGGCTGTGGTTCGCCGCCGATCGCTTGCGTCGCCGCCGCCTGGATGCGGCCGACGCCCTCCTGCTCGTGCTCGCGCTCTGGGTCGGCGCCCAGGCGGCCGCGATCGGCTTCGGCCGCGGCGGAGAGACCACCGGTTTCGTCTCCCGCTACTGCGATTTCCTCCTCTACGGCGTGATCGTGAACGCCGCCTGCCTGCTCCGCCTCTGGCGCGAGCACGCGCGCGCCGTCCGCCTCGCGCTCGGTCTGCTCGGCGCCGCCTGGCTCGTCGCACTCGCGCCGGGCGTGTGGCGCGAGACGCTCGGCAGCCACTCCGGCTACCTCCTGCAGAACCGCCGCGCGGCCAACGCCCTCAACCTCGCCGCCGTGCGCGAGTTCATCGCCACGAACGACCCCGCCGCGCTCGCGCGCGACCGCATCGGCGAGACGCTCTACACCTACCCGCCATCGCTCATCGAGCTGCTCTCCCAACCGCGTTTCCGCGCGCTGCTCCCGCCCGAGACCGGCGCGCCCGAGGCGCGCGCCGACCAGGGCCGCCT
>JAEZSJ010000293.1 GCA_023443985.1 Verrucomicrobiota bacterium
GGCTACGAGCGTCGCCTCCACGCCGGCCAGCCCGCGCCCGTGCAACTCATCGTCGACGGCGCCGACTCGAACACCGCCCGCTACGTGGGCAACTACGCGAACCTCATCGCCGCCACCGCCGGCAACACGCTCGCGCTCGACCAGACCCTCCGCCGCGCCGGCCGCAGCGTGCCCATCGGCAGCGTCGAGCTCCAGCCGCGCGCGTGGTTCAATGCCGACCTCGAGAGCCGCCACTTCTACGTGCCCGGCGTGATCTCGATCATGGTGATGCTGATCAGCCTCATGCTCACGAGCATGGCGATCGTGCGCGAGAAGGAGGTCGGCACGATCGAGCAGGTCATGGTCACGCCGATCCGCCCGGTGGAGTTCATCCTCGGGAAATGCGCGCCGTTCGCGGTGATCGGATTCATCGATGTCGCGCTCGTGTCGGCCGTGGCGCTGTTCTGGTTCCAGATTCCGTTTCGCGGGAGTTTCGCGCTCCTGCTCGGCGGCGTCGCGCTCTTCCTGCTGTCCACGCTCGGCATCGGGCTGTTCATCTCGACCGTCTGCCGCACGCAGCAACAGGCGATGATGACGACGTTCTTTTTCTTTTTCCCCGCGATGCTCTTCTCCGGGTTCATCTTCCCCATCGCGAACATGCCCGCGTTCTTCCAGTGGCTCAGTCTGGTGAACCCGCTGCGCTACATCCTCGTGATCATCCGCGGCGTGTTCCTGAAGGGTGTGGGCTTCGAGGTGCTCTGGCACCAGTACGCGGCGTTGCTCGCGCTCGGTGTCGTCGTGCTCGCCATCGCCGTCTCCCGTTTCCGCAAGACGCTGGCGTGATCTCGCCACAACCGATCCCGGCGATGCGCAGCCCGAGGGAAGTCGCGGCCGTCCACCTCACCAGAAATACCGCCGGGCGACGAGCCTGCCGAGCCGGACACCGAGCATCGCGCCGAGGCCGCTGAGCAGGAACGACGTGAAGAAACTGCAGCCGAGCGCATCCCACGAACCTCGCCGCGCCTCGCTCGGTCGCGCGATCCCGAACCACGAATCTCGTTGCGCCCGCACGCGCGTTGCGGCCCCTTGCGGCACATGGGACAGAAATACCTGCCGACGATCCGCGATCAGAAAGCCGCTCTCCGTTTCAAGGAGCAGCAGCGTCGTCGCCTGCAAAAGGAGCAACCGGCCGAGCCACCCAAGCCGGTTGCCCCGAAAGCCGCGGCCAAGCCGCGCAAGTCCTGAACGCGCATCAGGCGGGTTGATGCAGACCGTTACCGAGGGACGAGCGCCAAACCGGCGAAGACTCGTCGACTTCCCGAGTCTTCGCGCCGGAGATCGGGCGCTCGGCTCCCTGTCTCGGTCGGCTCGTTACGCCGTCAACGCAGCCCGGCCGTGACTTCCCGGCCGTCGCGCAACGCGAGCGTGAGCGTTGGTGCGCCACGCTCGATCACGAGCGCCTCGTAATCCTCGCCGGCGACGGGCTCCGGCCGCGGCGCACCCGCAGCGAACAACTCGCCCGCCACAACCAGCTTCTCGTTGGTATTCTTGCTGAAGAAAGCCGCGCCGGCTTTCCCGATCCCGCGGAGATTCTCCCCGATCGCCTCGGCCTGCGCCGCGGGCAGCTCAGCCTCGTACACGACGGTGCCGATGCCGGTCACCTCGAGCGAGACCGACGCGCTGTTTCGGTTCAGCCGCACGCTGCCGTAGCTCTCGCCGGCAGCGGGGGGCAGCTCCGGCCGGTCGGTGTCGCCCCCGAAGAGTTCGTAGCCGCTCACGTAGCGTTTTACCCCGCTTGGACTTTCGGCCGGCCGAACGGTCCGGCCCCCTTTTCGCTGAAACCCGCCGCCCGCTCGCGCGTTTGGTGTCGCGTAACCCATCATCAACATGAGCCACACCGCCGCCAGACTTCTCCTCGCCCTCGCCGCCTGCACTCTGCTCGCCACCGCGCCCGCCGAGGCCCGCACCCGTACGCGCGTCGCCGAACGCGACCGCGGCACCACGCACCGCGAGACGAGCACCACCAACAACCGCGGAGAGACACGGACGCGCACCGTCGACCGCACCTGGGACAAGTCCACCAAGTCCGGCACCATCGCCACGAACACCACGCGCGCCGATGGTCGCACCGCCGGCCGCTCCGGCACGTTCCAGAAAAACGCCGCCGGTTTCACCTCCGCGCAGGGCACCTACCAACGTTTCAGCGGCGAGACCGGCACGTACTCCGCCACCTCCCAGAAGACCGAGACCGGCCGCACCGCGCACGCCGCGTACACCAACTCCGAGGGCAAGACGACCACGGTCGACGCCACCACCACGCACACCGCCGACGGCCACACCCGCGTCATCACCCGCACCGGCCCCGACGGCCGCTCGGCCACGAAGGAAGTCGACGTTTCGAGGACGCCCGACGGGAGGACGCGCACCGTCACCCGCGCACGCGACAACGGCGGCAATTGAAGAACCGGCCGATCCACCGGTGGAGCTGCTCGCGAGAGCAGCTTTCCCGCGAGAAGCACCGCCCCCCCGGCAACAACCACTTCCGCCGCCTTTCGCTCCTTGAAACCGCGGCCCGACCCGACTTTCCGTTGAAGCCGTTGCCCGTCGCGCCGCCAACACCGCCCGCCGAACCCGCGGGGCCGGACTCCGGTCCCGACGACACCGAGCTCGTCGCCGCCGCCCAGGCCGGCGACCGCCCCGCGCTCGATGCGCTGGTGCGGCGTCACCATGCCGAGGTGACA
>JAEZSJ010000076.1 GCA_023443985.1 Verrucomicrobiota bacterium
GCGGAGGGGACCGGGTCGGGCCACTGCGGCTGGTGCAGGACGGGGTGGTCCACGCCTTCCCCCGGCGGGAATTTGCCACCCGGCGGGAGGCCCTCGACTACCGCAGCAGTTTCTCCACCGACTTCAACCGCCAGCGCTGCCGGGTGTGCGAGGACCACCTCAACATGGGCGCCGACCTCGTGACGGGCGACGCCTGGCTCGCCCGCTGCGCCCCGCGGAAGCTCAGCATCATCGGCTGCCGTACCGCCCGCGGCCGGGCGGCGCTGGCTGTATTGGAGAAGCTCGGGCACGTGCGCCTCGAGCCCGCCACCTTCGCCGACTTCACCGAGAGCCAAAGCCCCGACCTCGTGCACGGGACCCGGGCGCGCCGGACCGCCCGTCTTTTGCGGGAGCAGGGCACCCCCACCCCGCGCTTCGCCTTCGCCGACGCGGAGGCCCCGGTGGCGGCCGGCCTGGGGGACCGGATCGCACTGAGCGCGGAGCATCGGCGCCGGGCGCTTCTCCACGCCGGCCACTACCGGCTCTACCGCTGGTATTACGCCCTGCGGCACCCTTGGATGGTGGTCCGTTTTGCCGCCCGGGCGCTTCTCCGCACAAAAAAACCGTGAAGCCCCCCTCCCACCGCTATCTCGTCACCGGCCTGTGCATGCAGGGCAACAAGGGCGGTCCCGCTCTCGCCCTGGCCCTGACCGATGCCATCCGGCAGGAGATCCCGGATGCGCAATTCGTTTTCGCGGTGCGGGCCGCCGGCGAGGAATGGGACCGGGAGCTCGCCTGGGCCCGGCGTTACGGATTCGCGCTGTGCCGCACGGCAAGTCCATCCTGCCTGATCCCGCCGTCCTGCCTCCGAGCCGACCGGCGGCAGCGTTGGGCCGAATGGTGGGCGGTGTTGCGAAGCTGCGATGCGCTGATCCAGATGTCGGCCATCTGTTACGTCGGCCCTCCAGCCGGGACGGGCTCGTGGCGGGCGATGCTCCGGTCGCCCCGGGTGTTCGACTTCGCCTCGGCGCAGCTGGCGCGGCTCCCGATGCGCGCGTGGACGCAAAGCTACGGACCGCTCACGACGACGCCCGTCCGGTTCTTCGCGAAACGCGACCTGTCGCGACAGCCCATCGTCTTCTGCCGGGGGAGCGACTGCGCCGCCGCGGTCCGGCAGCTCCTGCCGCGAGCGAAGGCCTTGGACTTCCCCGACGTCGCCGTGACGCTGCGCTTCGACCAGGCCTGGGGAGCGAACTATGTCGGTCGGACGGTTCCCCTCCGCGGCCCCTTTGCGACCCTGTCGCCCAGCGCGGTGTTGTTCGCCCGCGCCGCCACCCCGGGGACCGCCAACCGTCACGTCCAGCAATGCCGCGCGGCCTGCAGCCACCTCCTCGACCGCGGCTACTCCGTCCTGCTGGTTCCGCACACCCTGCGCCCCGCGCAACCGGAGCCGTCGCGGTGCGACCTCGCGGTGGCTGAACTCGTGTGCGCAGCGACCGCCGACCCGCGGGTCGCGGTGCTCCGGGAGGACCTGTCGCCAGTGGAGCTCAAGGGGGTCATCGCCAACGCCGTGTTCCACATCGGGGCCCGCTATCACAGCGTGGTGGCTGCGCTCTCCGCGGCAGTACCGGCACTGGCCCTGTCTTGGCATCCGAAATACCGCGACCTGTTGAGACCCTACGGCATGGAGGATTTCCTGCTCGGGGAGGACGCCCCGCAGGACTTGGACCGGCTGATCGACCAGTTGTGCGCGGAGGCTGCCGACCTGCGGCCGATCCTCGCCGAACGTCAGGGCTTAATGGTGGAAAAAGTCCGGGAGAACGCCCGGCTGTTTTGCACGCTCCTGCCGGGCCAGGGAGGCGGCACCAGGCCATGAATGCCACCTCAGCCAGTCGCTGCCGGGTTTGCGGTTCAAGCGAAGCCACGCCGGTCGCCCGCCTCCGGCCGTATCTCGATTACGAGGCGGTGGTCAGCGACTGTCCGGCCTGCGGCTGCCGCTTCACGGCCCATGACCCGTGCGCGCACGAACGCCTCCACGCGGGTCGTTCCAGCTACACCGGGCACGTCCAGCTGGGAGACATTGCGGCCCGGCATTTCGCGCAGGGGGACGTCGGGCGGCTCCGCCGGTTTCTCGCCCAGGTGGAGAAGCAGCGGTTCGTCCTCGATTTCCTCGATGCATGCCCGGAGCTCGCCAGGATCGCCGAGGTCGGCTGCTCGCGCGGTTACCTTGCGTCGTATTTCCTCGCACGCGGGCGCAACCTCCACGGATTCGACATCTCGCCCACCGCTGTCGATGCGGCACGGCGCCAGTTCGGCGACCGCTTCCACCTCATGGACGGCGCCCGGCTCGAAGCCTTCGGCCCATTCGACGCGATCTACCACCTGGGCACGATAGGCTGCGTCGAACAGCCGGTCGCGATGACGACACGCCTGCTGGCCGCCCTCAATCCCGGAGGCTGGTTGGTCTTCAACGCCCCGGTGCGGGAGTATCTGGACCAGACCGGTGCGCTCTGGCCGGGCACCCCGCCTCCGGATCTCGTCACCGTCTTTCCGGTTCGATTCTGGCGCGACCATTTCGGCGCGGTGGCCAACGTGCACGTAACGCTCGCCCGCTGTTCCACCGTCGAGGCGTGGCTGTTTCGGCGGCAAGCGCGGCACCCGAGGGTCGCCACCCGGACGCTCGTCGGCGGCGACGAACCGGCCGAAGGCAAGGCCCGACTTCCCCATTTGCGACGCCTCGCGGCGAATGTACTGCGTCAAAGCCTCCGTTGGTGGCGTTCGAAGGTGGCCCAGCCCTACGGAGCCTACGTCGTGATGCAAACCCCGGGCCGCCCGCCCGCCCCGGATAGAGCCGCTCCGGAATGCGGTTCCCCCCGGCCCGATTGG
>JAEZSJ010000044.1 GCA_023443985.1 Verrucomicrobiota bacterium
CGACCGGACACCGTGTGCGCATCCTCTCCGGCCAGGAGGAGGCGGACTACATCGGCCGCGGACTCGCCGCCGATCCCGCGCTCGCCGGCGCCCGCGACTTCTACCTCTTCGACCTCGGCGGCGGCAGCCTCGAGTGCCTGGAGTTCCGCAACGGCCGACGGGCGCAGTCCGTCAGCGTCCCGCTCGGTTGCGTGCGCCTGACGGAACGCTGCGTGCGCGATCCGGCCGCGCCGTTCACCGCGTCCAATCGGGCCGACGTGGTCGCGGTGGTCCGCGAGGCCTTCTCGGGGGACTCGCCGCCGTTCCGCTTCACCCTGCCCTCCCCGGCCGCGGCGGTCGCCACCGGCGGCACGGTCACGACGGTGCGCGGGATGTTGGCGGCGGTGCGGGGCGCCCGACTCGAGGAACAGGGGCCGGCCGTCGCCGTGGGCGATCTCGAGTCCCTGCTTGCGCGGACCGCCGCGTTGCCGCTCGCGGCCCGGCGCGATCTGCCGGCCCTGCCGCCGGCGCGGGCCGATGTGTTCCCGACCGCCCTGGCCACGCTGCTCGAGGTGGCGCGGCTCGCGCACGTGGACCGGATGATCCACTCGTTCTACAATCTCCGCTACGGCGTCGCCGACGAGATGCTCGCCCGCTCGCCGTGACCGGGGCGGTGGTGCTCGCGATCGTGCTGCGCACCGCCGACCACCAGCAGCGCGCCCAGCACCAGCGCCACCGCCACCGCGGCCCACGCGCTCGGGCGCCGCAGGTACGCCGCCAACGGCCGCAGGTTGAGCAGCACATGCACGAGCCCGGCGGCCACGAACAACCAGCCGAACCACTCGTGCAGCGCCATGATCGGGCCGTTCTTCACATGGAAGAACAGCAGCACGCCGGTCGCGGCGATCACCAGGAAGGCGATACTCACAAACGGCGACAGCCAGGTCTTGTCGAGAAACGGAGTTTTCATCGGGAGGCCGGCCTCGCCGGCGCAGGGGGAGACGGCACAGGTCGCCGCCGGTTACACCCGACTCCGCCCGTCGTATCCGGCGACCAGCGTCAGATCTCCCAGTTCAGCGCGGCCACCGGGGCGCTGCGGCCGGTCGACTCGATCGCGAGCAGGCAGATGTCGTCCTCGAACTGCTCCCGGCCGCTGAAGCCGCGCACCGTCGCGACCACCGCGTCGATGAGATCGTCGCCGGGCCGCTGGGCGTGCGCCCCCGTCACCGCGGCGAGGTGTTCGAGGCCGAACAGTTCGCCGCCGGAATCCGCGGCCTCGAGCACGCCGTCGGTGTAGCAGAGGAGCTTGTCTCCGGGGCGGAAGGCGCGGGAGTCGCAAGTGTAGGGAAAATCTCCGACCAGGCCGGCGGCCGGCTCGGGGTTGGGCAGGGTGAGCGGCTCCGCGACGCCGGTGTGCGCCGGGATCAGCAGCGGCGGCGGGTGGCCGGCGTTGGCGAACGCAAGGGTCTGCCGCTCGGTGTCGATCACGCCGCAGAAGACCGTGGCGAACACCGGTTGCCCGGTCTGCTGGAAGATCGGGAGGAAGCCGCGGTTGATCTCCGCCAGGACATAGGCGGGGTTCTCGGCCTTTTCGTCCAGCTCGCCCACCAGCCCGCGGATCAGCGCGGTCAGCAGGCCGGCGCGCACCCCGTGGCCCATGACGTCGCACACCAGCACCACACAGAGCGTGTCGGTGAGCTGCACGATCTCGAAAAAGTCGCCGCCGAGGCTCGCCGCCGGGATGTAGCGGTGCGCGAAACGCAGCGCGCTGGCCTCCACCGGCACGCCGCGCGGAAACACGGGGTGGCTCAGCGTGAGGAAGACGTTCTGGATCTGGCACGCCATCCGCAGATCGGCCTCCATCTCGACCGTGCGGTCGCGCAGCTCCTCCTCCATCCGCTTGCGGTCGGTGATGTCGTGGCTGATGCCGACGATGCCGACGATCCGGCCGCGCTCGTCGTGCAGCGGCACCTTCGTGGTGATTCCCCAACGACGCGAACCATCGACCAGGAGGTCGCTGCTCTCGCGGTTCATGATGGCGGGGCCGCCCGCGAGCACGCGGTGGTCCTCGACCATCGAGCGCTCGCCGCGGGCGTCGTTGTGGTAGTCGAGGATCGTGTGGCCGAGCGCCGCCTCCTGCGTCTCGACGCCGATCATCCGCTGGTGCGCGCGGTTGTTGAGGATGTACCGCCCGGTGCGGTCCTTCACGAAGACGCGGCTGGGCAGGTGGTCGATGATCGTGCGCAGCAACGTGCGCTCGTGGGTGAGCTTCTCCTCGATCTTGCGGACCTCGGTGTGGTCGCGGGTGATGCCGAAGGTGCCGATGATCCGGCCCGTCGAATCCCGCCACGGCAGCTTGGTCGCCGACCCCCAGCACACGCTGCCGTCGCGCAGTTCGAGCCGCTCGATCTGGCCGATGGAGGGCCGACCCGTCCGGATGATCTCCTCCTCGGTCTCGCGGGCCAGCTGTGCGTGGGCGGCGGCGAAGTAGTCGTGGTCGGTCCGGCCATGCATCTCCGCGGGCGAGACGGCGCCGAGCCATCGGGCCTGCGCCTCGTTCACCCAGACGAAACGGCTGTCGAGATCCTTGAAGTAGATGCGATCCGGCAGCGCCTCCATCAACGAACGCAGGATCTCACCTTCGAGCGATGGCGAAGGGGTCGGCGGCGTCGCGTTGACAGGGCCTTGGGTCATGCGGGGCCGCGAAGCTGCCCCATGCTCCGCCTCAGCGCAACCCGTTCCTGCGGGAGGGGAAAATCCCGATTGCGCTCCACGTTCCCGCGCTGGCGCGCGCCAGCCGGCGAACTCAGCGGGCGAGTTGGCGAACCGCCGCCACCACCGCGGCGAAATCACCGGGCACCGGGGCGCGCAGGTCGAGCACGGCGCCCGTGATCGGATGGGCGATCACCAGGTGTTCGGCGTGCAACATCACCCGCGGCACGGCCACCGGCACGCTGCGTTCGCGATAGCCGTAGACCGCGTCGCCCAGCAACGGATGCCCCACGCTGGAGAGATGGACCCGGATCTGGTGGGTCCGGCCGGTGTAGATCCGGCAACGCACCAACGCGCCGTGCGGCGGCCAAACTTCGACGGTCGCCCAGTCCGTGCGGGCCGCGCGCCCGCCGGTCGGCACCGCCTTCATGCGGTGCCGCTGGGTCGGATGACGCACGATCGCGTGCTCGATGCGGCCCGCGGCCGTGCGCGGGACCCCCGCCACCAGCGCGAGATACTCCTTCACCACCTCGCGGCGGGCGAACGCCGCGGCCAACGCCCGATGCGCGCGATCGTTCTTCGCGGCCAGGATCACGCCGGAAGTCTCTCGATCGAGCCGGTGGACGATGCCCGGCCGCTCCACCCCGCCGATGCCGCTCAACTCACCGCGGCAGTGCGCCAGGAGCGCGTGCACGAGCGTGTCCTCCCCGGTCCCCGCCCCCGGATGGACCACCATGCCGGCGGCCTTGTTGAGCGCGAGCAGGTGCTCGTCCTCGTAGAGGACCTCGAGCGGCAGCGCGACCGCGCGCACCTCCGCCGGCCGCGTCTCGGGCAGGGAGAACTCGATCAGCTCGCCAGTATCCACTAATTGCTTGCGCGGGATCGCCCGGCCGGCGAGCCGGACGAGTCCGGCGTCGAACGCCCGCTGGAGCGCCGCGCGGCTGTGCTCGGGGAAACCCGCCGCGAGCACCTTGTCGGCACGCTCGCGGCGAACCCCCGCGGGGACGGTGAACTGGGTCGGCACGGCCGGTCGCGTGGCTATTTCGCGGCCGGTTTCGCCTGCAGCTGCTGCCGCAGGATCGTCGCGGCCAGGGCGTCGTTCATCGCGCTCTCGCCGGCGGCGCCCTGCACGAGCACCTCCGGGGTGATGCGGATCTCGCCCTCCTTCACCAGGCGCAGGCTCTCGAGCAGGGTCACTCCCTCCTGGCCGATGGCCGACGCAAGCAGGTCGTAGCTCTGCTTCCGGGCCTCGGCCGTGATGCGGATCTGCTCCGCCTCGCCTTTGGCCCACTCGATCTGCGCCTTCGCGCGCTCGCCCGCCGTCTTCACGGCAAACTCGGCCTCGACGAGTTGTTTCTGCTGCTCGGCCTCCTCGCGGGAACGGATGAACTGCTGGCGCGCCACCTCCGCCTGCTGCTGTTGCTGATACGTGGCGCGTTGGTTGCTCGCGACCTCCTTGTCGGTCTGGGTGAGCAGCAGCTTCTGGCCGGCATCGGTGGCGTCGAGGCCGATGGCGCCGATGAACGCGCCGAGGAAGGTCAGCCGGTACGGCCGGAACTCCGCCTCGACGAGCTTCGCCGTCATCTGCTCCACCCGGCTGCGGCTGGCGACATACTCGAGCGCGCCGAGCGTCTCGGCGACATTGCGCAGCGCCGCGCGGGCGGTCGGCAGGACGAGCCGCGCCTCGAGGATCTCGAGCTCGTCGTCCTCCTGCGCGTCCTTCACCACGCGGTCGGGATCGCCGAGCAACGCCACCAGATACGGCGCGTTCTCCGCGGCGACCGAGATCGAGAGGCGCACATCAACGGGGAACGTGAAGCCGTCCTTCGAGCGCACGCTGATCGAGTAGTCGACGTTCTGCGGACCGGCGCCCCGGCGGCCGGGGGCGGCATTCGAAGCAGCGGGAACGTGCTGGTAGGTGTACACCCGCTGGGTGGTCTTCACCTTGATGACCTGGAAGGCCTCGGGGTGCAGGTTGTAGGCGCCCGGCAACAACGGCTGGCGCCAGATGCCCCGATAGCCCTGCGGCACGATGTCCACGCCGCTGACCGTGATCTTCTCGGTTCCGCCATAGATCTCGCCGGCGTTCGCCTTCACCACGCCCACCTCACCGGCCGCCACAAGCGTCACGGGGCGCATCTCCACCTTGAACAGACGCGGGTTGATGCGGTAGTTGCCGGGCGTGAGGATCGTCAGCTGCGGCCCGCGGTACCCCTCGCCGTCGGCGAGAAACTTGGTGGCGTCGAGCATGTCGTCGGCGGATTTCCAGGCCGGTGCGAACACGGTGCCGCCCGGCAGGACTCGGCCGTCGAGCGCCGTGACGACGCCGATCTGCCCGTTGGGCACGAGCACGGTCGGAACCATCTCGACCTCGTAGGCCCACGGCCAGTAGCCAAAATGCCAGCCCGGCCCGAGGACGCGCGCCTGCGGCCCCTTCTCGCCGGCGACCGCCACGATGTGGCCGGCCGGCAGGTCGGAGCCGAGCGTGCGGATGACGACCCCGGTCTCGTCGGACGCCACCTTTTTGGCGGATGCGATGATGAAGGCGGCCACCCCGAGCAGGATGGCCACGAGGCCGGCGCTGCCGAGCGCGGCGCGGGAGGAGGAGGAGCCGGAAGCCGCGCGCACGACGAGAACGATCACGCCGCCGAAGAGGAGAAGAGAACCGATGAACAGAGCGAACATAGCGTTGGGGGATTAGGGATGGGCCGAGTGAGGCGCACGCTAGAGGCGCCCCGGACTTCGCGCCAAGCGAATCGTGGTTACACGACGGCCGATTGTTTCGCGCACCAACCGTTCCGCCGGGCGGACCTCATGATCCCGGACCGGCCGTCAACCGCCCACGTCGCGCGCCGCGGGTCGGACGTGCCCGCTTTCGCAGCACGCCGCGCCCGGTGTCACTCCGCCACCGGCCCGGCCTCGCGCCCGAGGCTCGCCAATTCCCGCAGCGCCGCGTCGCGCACCGCGGCCGACATGGTGCCGGCGAGAAAGCCGTTGCGCGCCACCTGCACGAGCTCCGCGGACGTGAAACCGGCCTCGGCGGCAAGCCCCACGTATTCGTCGGTGAGCGTGTTGCCGAAGATGAGCGGATCGTCCGTGCTCACCGTGCAGCGCACGCCGGCCGCCATCAGCCGGCGCAACGGATGCTCCCGCAACGACGGCGCGACCGCCAGCTTGACGTTGCTGATCGGCGTCACGTCCAAGGTTACCCCCTCGCGGACGAGGAACTCCACGACCCCGGAATCCTCGATGGCGCGTACGCCGTGCTGCACACGGCGCACGCCCAGCCGCTCGACGGCGACCCGCACGTTCGCCGCGCCGCCGAACTCGCCGGCGTGCGCCTTGGTCTCCTTGTCGGCGTTGCGCGCGCGGCGCCAGACATCGGCCGTCCAGTCCTCGAGCGGCAACGTCTCGTGTCCGTGCAGATCGACGCCCGCAAGCCACTTCCAGCGCAGGGCGTCGGCGATCACCGCGGGCATGTCCCCGGTGTGGCAGTCGCGCACCAGGCCGGCGAAGACCCGCACGGTCATCCCGGCGGGCGCCGCCTCGAGGATCGCCTGGAGGATCGCGTCGCCGCGCTCCGGGATGAACTGCACGATCGGCAGATGGAAGCTGGTCTCCACATAGCGCACATTCTGCTCCGCGAGCCGCCGGAAGATCTGCACCGCCGCCTCGTGGTACCGCGCCGCGGAGGTGAACCAGGGCGAGAGCATTCCGATGATGAGCTGGTCGAACTCGTCGAAGCTCCGGAACCGATAGTCGGCCGCCCAGGACGCCGGGACGCGGGCGAACCGCTCGGGATCCACCCCGCGGAGCAGCTCGTAGGGCAGCGCGCCCTCCAGGTGCAGGTGCGTCTCCGTCTTCGGCAGGCGGCGGACAAAGGCGGTGGTCGCGGCGAGGGTGTCGGGGTCCATACGGCAAGCCCAACCGCCGGCCCGCGCGACGGCAACCACGGAGCGGCGCGCCGCGGAGTACCCATTTTTCGAACACTCAGGCCGTCCAACCCGGCCCGGACGGGCCTGCGAAATTCTTCGCGACGCGGTGTTTACTTTTTGCGGCCGTTTGTTTCTCTTCGGGGCACCCGCTCCGCCAACATTGGACGGGCTTAGTTCACCCTCAACCGAAGTATCAAATAATCATGGCCAAGAAATCGCCCAAGTCCGCTGCTCCGAAGAAAGCCGCCAAGAAGGCTGCTCCGAAGAAGAAGACAGCGAAGAAGAAGAAGTGAACGGCCGGGCGCTTCCGCGCCCGTCCTGCATTTGAAACCCGGGTACGCTTGCGCGGCCCGGGTTTTTTCGTGCCCGCCCCGGCGGCCGCTCAGTCGGCGCGCGCCAACGGCACCGGCTCCGCCCGGCCGAGGAACCGCGGTCCCCGCCCGAGGAGCACATCGGCCACCGCCTTCCCGCGCGCCAGCACCTCGCGCAGGCG
>JAEZSJ010000057.1 GCA_023443985.1 Verrucomicrobiota bacterium
GGGCTGCAGCTCATGGCGGTGGTCGCCAACGAGAGCGCGCACGAGCACGCCTGGCACAAGGGCGACGCGGTCTTCTGCGCGATCCACACCGACGACATCGTGGTGGTGGAGCAGCGCTAGGCGTTCACCGCGGCCGGTCCGCGGCGGGCTCGAGCGGGGCGGTCGAGAGCAGCACCCCGGCGATCCGCTCCGCGATGGGCCGCGGGAAGTTCTGTGCAAGAAAGGTGGCGACAGTGGACGGCGGCAGCGGCCGCTCCATGCGGTTCCCGACGATGCGCGCCCGCGCGCGCTCCAGCGCCCGCACGCCCCGCGCGGCATCGTCCGACTGGTTGGCCTGGACAGCGGCGTGGACGAGGCTGAGGACCTCGCTCAGCCGGGCGCGGTCCGCCTCCTCCTCGCCCTCGGGGAAGCGGCCGGCTCGGGCCGCCAGCGCGGCCGCCTCATCCGCGGCGCGCTCGAACTGTTTCCGGTCGGAGAAGATGCAGATCGCGGCGCCGCGCTCGACGATCTGGAGCGCCTGCCGCGGATTCCAGGGCAGGCCGGCGGGCGGCCAGACGAGCTGGAGGAGGAGCGCGACCGCCGCCGGTGCGCCCGCGGCGAGGGCGAACCGGGACCAGCGCCGGGCGCGGAACGCGACAACTGCGAACCGCAGGCCGTGCCCCGCGGCGAGGGCGAGGAGCGGCAGCGCCTCGAGCCGGTAGCGGCCGAGCGCGATGGGCAGGAGGATCGCGACGGCGTTGGCGACCACGATTCCGGGTATCCAGCGTTTGCGTGCATCTCGGCGCACCAGGAGCAGGACCAGCCCGGGCGCGGCCAGCGCCAGCAGCGTGCCCCACGAGGGGCAGAAGCGCAGCACCGGCAGGCGCTCGCGCCCGTAGTCGTAGGCGAAGTTGTCGGCCAGGTCCTCCGGCGCGAAGGCGGCGAGGAGTTTCGCGCCTTGGACGCGGAAGAAGGCCCCTGGGTCGGCGGCATAGCCCCGCAGGATCTCGCCGACGACCTTGGCGGAGCTGCCGCCGGCGGCGTGGAGGATCGCGTCCTGGGACGGCGGATGCCCGAGGCCCACGGGCTGCGCATCGGCGGCGTTGCCCTGGATCAGCCCCTCGGGCAGCCGGTTGGACAGGGCCAGCGGCGGCGCGCCGACGGCGACATTGCGCACGACCAGCGGCGCGATCCCCAAGGCGAAGCCCAGGCCCAGCGCGGCGGCGCGGACCAGCACCGGGGCGGGCGTGCCCCGCTCCCGTGCCCGCCAGAGCCACCAGCCGAGCACGGGCAGCCACAACAACGCGGTCGACTTGAGGAGCGTGGCCAGGCCGAGCAGCAGCCCGACCCCGAGCAACCGCCCGGGCGCGCCGCGACGTATCGCGGCGATCGCGGTGGCGAGGACCAGCGCGCCGCCGATCGGCACCATCCAGTCGCGCAGCAACGCCAGTTGGTAGAAGATCCCGGGGCCGAAGACGGCCGCGACTGCGGCTCCGTACAAGGCGCCGCGGGTCGCCAGAATCTGGCGACCGAGTGCGTACACGGCGAGGGGCAGCAGCACGCCGCCGAGGAGCAGTTGGGCCAGCGGGACCGTGTGCAACGCGTCGGGCAGGCCGCGGCGGAGCAACGCGACCCAATAGGGATAGAGGGGTTCCTGTTGGAAGATGCGGATGTCGCCCCAGCGCCGCGCCCACTCGGCCTCGCGATCCGCGGCGGCCATCCACTCGAAGCCCGGGTGGTAGGTGTCGCGTCCGAGCAGGTCGCCGGCGCGAATGCGCTCCGACCACTCCCAGGTGGCGTGCATGTCCGTCTGCGTGGCCTCCTCCGGGAACCACGGCATCGCCGACTGGTGGAACGCGAGATAGGCGGCACCGCGCAGGAGCAGCGAGACGGCAAGGATGGCGATCAGGAGCGTGCGGGACCGGAACGGGCTCATCGGGTGCGCGATTGAATGACCGGCGCCGGCGGGATCGCTACCCTGAACTGCTACGGGGCCACGGGAACCGGCGCGGGGAGCCGGCGGGGAGCGGCGGGTCCGCGGCGGGAGGTTTCCAGCGGGGCAAACAAAAGGCCCGACCGGGCGGTCGGGCCGAATCGTGGCAGGACTTCTTGGGGCGGAGTCAGGCTTTCGCCTTGGCCGTCTTCTTCGCCGGTTTCTTGGCCGCCTTCGCGGCGGCCTTCTTCGACGCGGCGGGAGCGGGCTTCTTCGCGACGACCTCGTCCTGGGTTTCCGCGGGCGCGGCCGGTGCGGCGGGCTCCGTGTGAACCGGCGCGGCGACTTGGTCGCGACCGAGCTGCGAGGTGCCCTGCGGGTCGTAGATGTAGCCCACGCCGTGGATGGTGCGGAAGGCGTTGAGCTGGATGCCGTGCGCCTCGAAGAGGTCGCGGACCTTCACGATGTATTGGTCGAGCGAGCGGCTGCGCACATCGGCGTGGATACCCCACACGGAATGGATGAGCGCCTTGCGCGGGATGACGACGCCCGGGTGGTCGTTCAAGTACGCGAGGATGCCGAGCTCCTTGCGGCCGATCTTGGCGGTGCGGTTGCCGGGAAACTCGATCTCGAGCCGCAGCGGCATGACCTTGGCGCCGAGGAAGTCGAAGGGCTCGTCGGTCACGCGCACGTTCTTCGCGACATTGAGGTCGCCGGCGGTCTCGGCGCGGCGGAGCACGGCGCGGATGCGCGCGATGAGCTCCGGGTAGCTGAAGGGTTTGACGATGTAGTCGTCGCCGCCCATCTCGTCGAGGCCCTTGATCTTCATGCCCTCGGCGTTGGTGCCGGTCACGAAGATCGTCGGCACGCGGATGTCCTCGCTGCGCAGTTCCTGGAGGAAGGCGAAGCCGCTCGAGTCGGGAAGGTTCAGGTCGAGCAGCATGAGGTTCGCGAAGTTGCGCTTGAGAAAGCGCATCGCGGGCGCGCAACGGTAGTAGACCTGTGTCTGCATGCCGGCGTTTTCGAGGTGTTCGGCGATGACGTTGGCGAGCTGTTCCTCGTCTTCGACGATCAGAATGAGCGGCTTGGAGATCCGAGGCATGCTGAAGTAGGTGCGCGGAGGCGTTGCGGTTGCGGAGAGTTGCGGCGCCGGTGGCGGTCGGGGAGGGTGCCGCCGGGGATGTCTCCCTATGGGCCGAGTCGGACGGAGAATTGTAAAAGTGTCAAAACCATAACCGGCCCGAGCTTGCCCAGATTGTTGGCGCTGCGGTTTTTCGGCTTGAGCCGCCGAGAGGCGGAGGGATGCATGAGGGGGTGTCCGACGTAAAACCTCTCCTGATGCTGGGCCTGCCCAAGGGCAGCCTGGAAGAATCGACCAAGAACCTGTTCGCCAAGGCCGGTTTCAAGATCACCACGAGCTCGCGGTCCTACCGCCCCTCGATCGACGATCCCGAACTCGACGGACGTTTCATCCGCGCCCAGGAGGTCAGCCGCTATGTCGAGCATGGCTTCTTCGACTGCGGGCTCACCGGCCAGGACTGGATCCAGGAGAACGAGTCGGATGTGGTCGATGTCTGCGATCTGATCTACTCCAAGGCCTCGACGCAGAAATCGCGTTGGGTGCTCTGCGTGCCCGAGGCCTCCTCGATCAAACGCGCGGAGGATCTCGCCGGCAAACGTGTCGCCACCGAGCTCGTCGGCACCGTGAAACGCTACTTCGAGAAGAAGGGCATCAAGGTCGATGTGGAGTTCTCCTGGGGCGCGACCGAGGTGAAGGTGCCGGATCTGGTCGACGCGATCGTCGACATCACCGAGACCGGCTCCTCGCTGCGCGCGAACAAGCTGCGCATCGTGGACACCCTCCTCGAGACGAACACCAAGCTCATCGCCAACAAGGCCAGCTGGGCCAATCCCGCCAAGCGCAAGAAGATCGAGACGATCGCGATGCTGCTCAAGGGTGCCCTCGAGGCCGGCAGCAAGGTGGGCCTGAAGCTCAACCTCCCCAAGGCCTCGCTCGACGCGATGATCAAGGCGCTGCCTTCGCTGCGCAACCCGACCATTTCCCCGCTCACCAATCCCGAGTGGGTCGCGCTCGAGACCATCGTCGACGAATCGGTTGTGCGGGAGTTCATCCCGCAGCTCAAGGCGCTCGGCGCCGAGGGCATCGTCGAATACCCGCTCAACAAGGTCGTCTACTGACCGCCACCCGGCGCCGCCCCGCTGCCTGAAACCGCACCGGGGCGGACGCGAGTTTCCTCGCCTCGCTGCGCCGCATCTGCGAGGAGCTTGCCCGTGAGCACCGTCACTCTCGGATTGCTGCAACACACCTGCGTGCCGGACCCGGAGACCAACCTCCGGTGCACCCTCGCGCAGGCCGATGCCGCCGCCGCCCGCGGCGCTCAGATCATCTGCACCCAGGAGCTCTTCCGCTCGCAGTACTTCTGCCAGAGCGAGGACTACCGGCACTTCGAGCTCGCCGAGCCCGTGCCCGGGCGCACGACCGAGCTCTTCCAGGAGTTGGCGAAACGCCGGGGCGTCGTGATCATCGCCTCGCTCTTCGAGCGCCGCGCGCCGGGCCTCTACCACAATACCGCCGCCATCATCGACGCCGACGGCTCGTTGCTCGGCACGTACCGGAAGATGCACATCCCGGACGATCCGCTGTTCTACGAGAAGTTCTACTTCACGCCCGGCGACCAGGGCTTCCGTTCCTGGAAGACGAAATTCGGCCGCCTCGGCGTGTTGATCTGTTGGGATCAATGGTACCCCGAGGCCGCGCGTCTCACCGCGCTGGATGGCGCCGAAATCCTGTTCTATCCGACCGCGATCGGCTGGCACCCGCAGGAGAAGGCGCAACTCGGCGTGAAGCAGCACGGCGCGTGGGAGACGATCCAGCGCGCCCACGCCGTGGCCAACGGCTGCTACGTCGCCGCCGTGAACCGCGTCGGCCACGAGGCGCCGGCCGGCGGCGACGGCCTCGAGTTCTGGGGCCAGAGCTTCGTCGCCGGCCCGCAGGGCGAGGTGATCGCGAAAGCCGCCGCCGCGGCCGACGAGACGCTGCTCGTGCCGGTCGATCTCGGCGCGCTCGACGACCTGCGCTGCCACTGGCCCTTCCTCCGCGACCGCCGTGTCGACGCCTACGGCGATCTCACCAAACGTTTCCTCCGCTGAACCGCGATGCTGCACGTGGACACAGTCATCACTGCGCGGCTCTGCCGCACCCGAAGTCTCGACCGCCACGAAAAGGCGCGGAGAGACACCAAGAGAAGCGACTGTTTTCGTGCCTCTTTGTGGCCGTTCTGGCTCTCCTCATCCGTGATAATCCGTGCGATCCGTGGTGAACTCCTCCGCCGCTGCGACCTGTCCGAACCGCCCGTTCTAGACTGAACCTTCACCTCCTTTTCCCGCGTGCCCGTCCGCAAAACCACTTCCCGTTCCGCCTCCACTCCCAGCACCGCCGCCACGCCCGCGGCGCTCGGCTTCCGCATGCCGGCCGAGTGGGAGCCGCAGGCCGCGCTCTGGCTTTCGTGGCCGCACAAACGCAAGACGTGGCCGAAACAGTTCCGCCCGATCCCGCCGGGCTTCGCGAAGGTGGTTGCCGCCGTCAGCCGCTTCGAACCGGTCCGCATCAACGCCGCCGCCGAGCTGCAACCGCGCGCCCTCGAGCTCTGCGCCCGCGCCGGCGCCGTGATGAGCCGGGTGCGGTTCTTCGACCATCCCACCAACGACACCTGGTGCCGCGACCACGGCCCGATCTTCGTGAAGCACACCCGCACCGGCGAGGTCGCGCTCACCGACTGGAAGTTCAATGCGTGGGGCGGCAAGCACCTGCCCTGCGACCGCGACGACGCCATCCCCGCGCTCATCGCCAAACGCCTCCGCCTGCGCCGCTTCGCCGGCCCGATGGTGCTCGAGGGCGGCTCGCTCGATGTGAACGGCGAGGGCCTGCTGCTCACCACCGAGCAGTGCCTGCTCAACCCCAACCGCAACCCCACGCTCACCGTCGAACAGATCGAGCGAAACCTGTGCGACTACCTCGGCGTGCACACGATCCACTGGCTCGGCCAGGGTCTCGTGGGCGACGACACCGACGGCCACGTCGACGACCTCACTCGCTTCTTCCGGCCCGACGGCATCGTCACCACCGTCGAGACGAACAAACGCGACGCCAACTTCGCCGCGCTCGACGACAACCTGCGCCGTCTCCGCCGCCTCCGTACGCCGGCCGGCCGCCCGTTCGAGCTCGTCGAGCTGCCCGCGCCCCGGCGCGTCGCCTTCCAGGGCATCCGCGTGCCGGCGAGCTACGCGAATTTCCTCATCCTCAACGGCGCCGTGCTCGTGCCCACCTTCCGCCAGCCCAAGGCGGACGACCGCGCCTGTGCGATTCTCGCGTCCTGTTTCCCCGGCCGCGAGATCGTGCCGGTCGATTGTTATTACCTGATCTGGGGCCGCGGCTCGCTCCACTGCATCTCGCAACAACAGCCCGCGTGAGACGGATCGAAGGCAGCAGCGAGTAGCGGGTAGGGCAGGGCCGCTGGGCCCGCCGCCACGAACCATCGCTCAATCTGGAACTCAGGATAGCAGGACCGCACCTGTAGTGCCAGGTCGATGCCCTGGCTGTCCGAACCGCCGATCCACGTTGCCGCAGAACGCACCAGCGCACGAAGGCCGGTCCCCATCGGCATTCGCGCGCGTCCATCCGCGGTTCCACCGCTCCGTGCCGGACCTGTGGTTGTCCTTGCCGCCGCAGCGAGCGCTGGGAATCGCGCTTCCATGGCTCCTCTCGACTCCCAACTTCTCGCTTCCAACTTCCACCCACTTTCTCCTGCCTTTCCTGCGCTCGACCCTCGTCTTCCGACCCTCGACTGCTGCTCTCCTCGCCCCATGCGTACCAAGCTTTTTCCCCTCGTGTTCGCGCTCGCCGCGATCGTGTTCACCGCCGGTTGCGACACCGTGGGTGAGCCGCTCGCCGCGCGGTTCAACCGGCCGCCGGTGCAGCGCACCTTCGAGGCCCCGGCCGAGAAGGTCTTCCCCGCCGCGGTCGCCTCGCTGCGCGAGATGGGCTACACGATCCGTTCGGCCCGGGCGAAGACCGGCACCATCGAGGCCTACGGCCGTCTCGGCATCGACGACAGCTTCCGCTCCTCCAACCAACACAATTGCCGCGTCACCATCAGCGACCTGCCCGACGGTTCGGCCGACGTGCAGCTCGAGGTGCGCGAACAGGTCGAGGAACGCACCACCGCCGGCGGCTATCGCCAGAGCGAACAGGAGCTGCCGTTTGGCGGCATCCATCAACGCTTCTTCGACGAGCTCCAGAGCCGCCTGTGAGGCCGGCGGAAGGGGAGACTCGCTGCATGAAGCCCATGCCTGCGTCGCCACAGATCCGGGAAGTCGCGGCCGCCGATGCACCGCTGGAGCTCCTCTTGCTGGCGGACCCCTCCGAGGCGAATATCCGATCCTCCCTCGTCGGGTCCAAGTGCTTCGTCGTCCTCCTCGGCGCCACCGCGGTCGGGGCATGTGTGGTGCAGCCGCGCGCCCCCGGTGTCCATGAGCTGATGAGCATCGCGGTCGACCCAGCGCACCAGAAATCCGGTTACGGAACGGCGTTGCTGCGGTGGGTGGTCGAGCATTTCCGGACGGCAGGCGCGCGGCGACTGGAGGTGGGCACCGGAACGTTCGGATACCAGCTCACGTTCTACCAGCGGCAGGGGTTCCGGGTGACGAGCATCGACCGGGATTTCTTCGTCGAACACCACGCCGAGCCCATCTTCGAAGACGGCATCCAGTTGGTGGACATGCTGCGCCTGACGCTGACGTACCCCGGCGCCGACAACGCCTGACCCCGGCCCCGCTGCGCGGGCGGTTGGAGGTCCCGACGCTCGACCGGGAACGTCTACACAGACGTTCCTCTGCTTTCTCCTGAAGCTTGGCGATGGAGGAGATCCGATGGACCACGGATCGGATGCCAGAAACGAGCCCGGTGTCACACCCCGCGTCACAGAATGGAGGAATGATGACCTCCGCGGTCACTCTGTCCGAAATCCTCCAGCGACCGTAGGAGCTGGTGCAAACCATTCGAATTCAGACAAAAACAAACCCGGCTCCGTTGGTGGAAGCCGGGTCTGAATCTGAAAAATGGCTGCCCAGGCTGGGATCGAACCAAGCGCGGCCTTTCTGCAAGCCTGCCTCGCCACCGCACTTTGCGCATCACCGGAATCCGGCGACACACAACTGCGCACACAAGACCTCACCGCCCTCCGGGAGATCGTCGCCGCCTGGCCGTCGTTACCGCCCGAACTGCGCACCGCGTGCCTGGCGGTGACACGGGCGGCCTCGCGAGTGTGAACTCATCGCATCCGATTCTGAGCACACAGTCAGTCGTTTCAGACGGATTCGAGAAGATGATACTTTGGGGGACGGTTTCTCCGCGATGTCCCGATACGTGCTAGGTTGCCAATGGCTTCAGAATTTTGGAGACTGCGACACACCATGGCGCTCGATCATTTCGTTCCGCAGGTCTATCTTCGGCAATGGGTGGATGATGCCAGTAACGGCCTACTGCGCGCTATTCAGAAATCGGACCAAAGACAGTTCACGCCTACTACGAGGGCGGTGTGTGCCGTCTCTGACGGCAACACCAACCCATATCTGCGGGAACCGCGGGCGATCGAAGAGTTTCTCACGTCTATCGAGCCCAAGTACGAGTGGGCTGTCAGATCATTCATCGATGGAAAAGTGCACCGAGAGGCGATCTATGTCATCGCCGGATTATTGGCGTCCGTAATCGTGTGCTCACCAGGCGGGCTGCGGATTAACGCCGCGCCAATGAAAAGCATACTTGAAGAGGTGGGGTGCAGGCTTGATCGGTGTGGGAAATTCCCGAAGCCGCCTGCGGAGCTTGGCGGGATCTCGTTTTCCGAGCTAATGGAGAAGGGGCTGATCGATCTGAAGATAGACCCCAAGTACCCCCAAGCTTACGACATCATCTCGATTTTGTCGCACGTTAATGCCTTCGGGAACTTCCGATGGGAGTTTTTGGAAAACACTTTTGAGGACTCGCCGTTCTTCACTTCAGACTACCCGGTCGCGATCGAGCATGGCTCCGGTTCGGTGATCCATCGGATTCTGCCACTCACCCCATTCATCGCAGTCCGCATAATCCCGGACACAACGGTTGATCTCTCGAACGTGGATTTCGGATTCCGAAACTTCAGACATCGGGTCACCAAGCTGGATCGGGCGAGGGTGAGGTACATCAACCGCCTTATTGTCCAGTGCGCCGAGAAAGTCGTCTTTCATCTGCACGATGCACCGTGGATACCGGCGTTCGTTGAGAAGTACTCGGGTTTCCGAATCGAGTCGATTTCGACGAAGATACCTCAAGGTAAAGGCACCGTTCTTGCGTCGACGCTCGTGGTGACAGACGACTGGGCGTGAGTCTTGGAACTACGTAGAATACGGCGGTGAAGCTGACCGATCAGAGCCCCGCCATACAGCGAAGCGAGAAGATCCTCCGCGCTCCGTGGGGCGGCTCTTGCCTCCCGGCGGCACAAGAATGGCTTCCATGTTTACCGACTGTTCGCCGAAAGGGTGATTCCGCTGGGCTGCAACGGCCTCGTTTCGCGTCACGTTTTCGCGGTGGCCTCATCGGTGGCCAATACTGCGCTAGTCTTCTACGAACCGATGACCGAGCCTGAGGGAAAGAGCTGCGGGAAATAGCTGTCGAGGACTTTGGCGGGGAGCGCGAGGGAGACGGGCGTCTTGGGCGACTCGGAGGTCAGGAGCCCAGCGGCGATGGTGCGGCCGAGGAGGTCGCGGCCGGTGCGTTCGCCGGCGCCGACGATGCGGCCGGCTTCGCCGCGGGCGAATTGACCACGGAGCAGCGCTTCGCGGAGCAGGAGGAAAAC
>JAEZSJ010000074.1 GCA_023443985.1 Verrucomicrobiota bacterium
GCTCTGCAACCCACCGTTCCATACCTCCGCCGCCGCAGCGACTGCCGGCTCCGCGCGCAAGACGCGCAACCTCGGCACCGCCCGCTCCGGCGAGCGCGGCGCGCCGCTCAACTTCGGCGGCCGGCCCGCCGAACTGTGGTGCCCGGGCGGCGAGGTCGGTTTCCTTTCACGCCTGATCGCCGAAAGCGCCGACTTCCGCACGCAGGTCCGCTGGTTCACCGCCCTCGTCTCCAGCCGCGACTCGCTCCCGCCGCTGCGCCGGGCGCTCGCCGCCGTCCGCCCCGCCGAGATCCGCGTCGTCGACATGGCGCAGGGTCAGAAACGCAGCCGGTTGCTCGCCTGGACCTTTTCCGTGTAGCCGCTCCACCCCGCACTCTGCGGCGAAACCCGCCCCGGGTCTCGCCGGCCGGAAGCAAGCGGAGCCCCGCGAACGCTCCGTTCGGCGTCGGCTGTCGGGCCCGGGCGCACCGGTCCTTTGCTCCGCTCTCCCAATTAACGCATCCGCGCGCCGCCCGCGCCGGATTCCCCTCGCGGGCAGGACCCCGCCGTCCTGAGATTTCGCCGCCACGCTCCGGCCCCCCATGAAAACTTCCGCCCTCGTCTTCACCGCCCCCGGCCAGGTCGCGCTCGGCTCGACCGAGCTCGATCCCACCCAACTCCGCCCCGATCAGGTGCTGCTCGACACCGAGGCCTCCGTCATCAGCCCCGGCACCGAACTGGCCATCCTGCGCGGCACCGAGTCCTGGGCGCCGCTGCCCTATGTTCCTGGTTACGGCTCCGTCGGCCGCGTGCGCGCGGTCGGCTCCGCGGTGGCCCACGTGAAGATCGGCGACCGCGTCTTCACCCACGGCCGCCATGTCGCGCAGGACTTCTCCTCCAACATGATCGTGCCGGTGCCGGCCGAAGTCTCCGCCGCCGAGGCCGCGTGCGCCCGCCTCGCCCAGGTCGCCTTCACCGCCGTGCGCATCGCGCAGGCGCAACTCGGCGACTGGGTCGTCGTCCAAGGCCTCGGCGCCGTGGGCAACCTCGCCGCGCAGCTCTTCACCCTCGCCGGCTGCGAGGTCGTCGCGACGGATGTCAGCGCCGGCCGATGCGCGTTGGCCCGCGCCTACGGTATCCGCCATGTCCTGCCAGCCGGTCCCGGCTTCCGCGAGCAGCTCCGCGCCCTCACCGGCGGCACGCTCGCCCGCACCGTGGTCGATGCCACCGGCGTGCCCGCCGTCGCCGCTGCCGCGATCGCCCTGGCCGGCCCGCTCGGCGAGCTCATCCTGCTCGGCTCCCCGCGCGGCACCTGCGAGGCCGACCTCACACCCTTCCTCAACGGCTCCCACCTCTGGGGCAACGGCTGTGTCACCGTAAAGGGCGCACACGAGTGGCGCCTGCCCGTGACCAAGGATACCTCCGGCCGCCAGCCCCACTCGATGGAGGGCAACCTCGAGGTAATTCTCCGGCTCATGGCGCAGAAACGCCTCCAGCTCGCCCCGCTCCTCGCCCACACCGTCGCGCCCGCCGAGGCGCCAGCCATCTACGCCGCGCTCCAACAACGCCAGGACGACGTCCTCACCGCCATCATCGACTGGACCCGTGCCTGAACCACCGCCGGGCCTCGCATGTAGTGAATTTCTGTTGATGATCCGCACCGGGCGAACGCGCTCCGCCTCGATCGCGCCCAGCACCGCTCCTCCCTGAACCCGTCCCTTTTCGCCACTTCCGATTCCTCCCCCATGAAACTCCGTCTCGGCCTCGTCGGCACCGGCTTCATCGCCCCGTTCCATCTCCGTGCGTTCGCGCAGAACCCCCACGCCGGCGTCACCGGCATCTGCGCGCTCTCCGACTTCGCCCGACGCGACCGCCTCGCCGCCGAGTTCGGCCTCCGCACCTTCGACTCGTTCGAGCAACTCGTCGCCGATCCCGCCATCGACGCCCTCGTGCTCGCCAGCCGCAACACCGAGCACCTCGCCCAGATCCTCCGCGCCCAGGAGGCGCGCAAACCGGTCCTCGTCGAGAAGCCCGTCGTGCTCTCGCTCGCCGACCTCGACACCATCCGCGCGAGCGTCACCCGCACCGGCGTGCCCGTCATGCCCGCGCACAACTTCGTCTACCGCGGCGCCGTGCAGGCCGCCCGCGCGGTCGTCGCGAGCGGCGCGCTCGGCCGGATCGTGTTCTCCTCGTTCGCGAGCAACCACACCATCTCGCCCGAGCACGCCGCCGGCTGGCGCGCGCAGCTCGCCCTCGGCGGCGGCGGTGCGCTCATGGACAGCGGCCACCACCAGGTCTACCAGTCGCTCTTTCTGCGCGGCCGCCCCGCCTCCCTCCACGCGTTCAAGAGCCGCCTCGTCCTCGCCGCCATGGAGGGCGAGGATGTCGCCCACGTGCAGCTGCGCTACCCCGACGGCTCCCTCGGCTCCATCCTCCAGACGTGGACCAACAACCGCGGCGGCGCCGTCGATGGGATCCGAATCGTGGGTACAGACGGCGCACTCGAAGTGACCGACGCCCTCTACGTCGACGGAGAGCGCCGCGACGGCGACACGGACTACGGCAACTCGTTCGTCAACCAAGCACGCGCCTTCGCCGCCCTCGTGCTTGAGGGCCGCGAACCGGCCTCCACATTGCTCGACGCCCGCGACACGCTGCAGCTCATCCAGCTCGCCTATGCGAGCGCCGACAACGGCACCGTGCCCGCCTTCGCCGCCGCCCGCTGAATCCCCCCCGCCGGGTCCGCTCCGCGCTCCGCCCCCGTCGACCCCGCCGACCCTCGCCCTCGAGGTCGTCGAGCAGCCGACCCGGGGCGGCGCAGGCG
>JAEZSJ010000282.1 GCA_023443985.1 Verrucomicrobiota bacterium
TAGATGTCCTCGCGGTCGATGAAGGAGGCCTCGATGTCGAGCTGGGTGAACTCGGGCTGGCGGTCGGCGCGCAGGTCCTCGTCGCGGAAGCACTTCGCGATCTGGAAGTACTTCTCGAAGCCCGCCACCATCAGGATCTGCTTGAACTGCTGGGGCGACTGCGGGAGCGCGTAGCACTGGCCCGGATTCACGCGCGACGGCACCAGGTACTCGCGCGCGCCCTCGGGCGTGCTCTTGAAGAGGATCGGCGTCTCGATCTCGAGGAAGCCCTGGCCGTCCATGAACGTGCGGATCGAGCGCGTGGTGCTGTAGCGCGTCATGATCGCGTTCTTCATGCGCGGGCGGCGCAGGTCGAGGTAGCGGTACGTGAGGCGGAGGTCCTCGTTGACCTTGTCGCCGGCCGCGTCGTCGAGCGGGAACGGCGGCGTGTCGGAGAGATTGTGAACGGTGAGAGCGGTGACCTGCAGCTCGACCTCGCCGGTCGGCAGGGTCTGGTTGATCATCTCCTCCGGACGGAGCTCGACCTCGCCGGTCAGCGTCACGACCGATTCCGGACGCAGATTCACGGCCAGCGCACCGAGTTCCGCGCTGGCCTTCGGATTCAGCTTCACCTGCGTGATGCCCGCGCGGTCGCGCAGGTCGATGAACAGGATGCCGCCGTGGTCGCGGATGGAATCGACCCAGCCCGACAGGGTGACGGCTTTGCCGACGTCGGCGCGGGTGATCTGGGCGCAGGTGTGCGTACGCTTCATGGTAAGGGACAAAGAGGGGCCACGAAACGGCCGCGCCGGGAGGTGGGCAATCCCAATCTGCCCGGCGTTAATCCGTCGGCTCCCCCTCCCCTCCCGCCGCCGGATCCCGCGGCGCCCGGCCCCGCGGGCGCACCACCCCAAAAACGATTTCGCGATCCGGCGAACATCGTACATTTTGTATCCTTCCCGCAAAGCTAACCCCAACCCCAATCGGCTCATGTCGCATCCACGCTTCGCCCTGTTGCTGTCCGTGTTCGCCGCCGCGCCGCTGCTGGCCGCGCCGGTGGACTCCACGATCACCGCCGCCACGGTCTACCTCGATCGCGCGGTCGTCACCCGCACCGCCTCGCTCGAACTCCCCGCCGGCGAACACGAGCTCCTTTTCGCGAATCTCCCCGCCTCCCTGCTCGACGACACCCTGCAGGTCACCGGTCGCGGCACCGCCGCCGCGACCATCCTGGATGTCTCCGCCAGGGCGAAATGGTTGGAGGCCGCCGCCAGCGACCGGATCCGGGCCCTCGAGGCGGAGCTCGATGGCCTCCAGCAGGACCTCCGGGCGCTGGACGATCGTTCCGCCACCCTCGACCAGCAGCGCACGCTGCTCCTCAACATCGGCACCGCCGCCACGACCCCGCCCACCGGCACGCCGGCCGCCCCCGCCCCACGGCCGACCAACGCCGAGTGGCAACAACTCCTCGATTTCTACGGCGCGGGCCTCGACAAGCTCGCCGCCGATCGGCAGGCGCTCGACCCCCAGCGCGACGAGCTCAAGCGCAAGATCGGAGCCGTGCTCGCCCAGTTGAACGAGTTGCGCGCCCCGAGCGCCCGCGAGGTGAAGGATGTCGTCGTGCGCGTCGCCGCCGCCAACGCCGGCCGCCTCGAACTCTCGCTCCTCTACACCCTCACCGGCGCGGCGTGGTCTCCCGCCTACGATGCCCGGTTCTCCACCGCCGACCGCTCCCTCGCCCTCGGCTACTTCGGCGTCATCCGGCAAAACTCCGGTGAAGACTGGAAAGGGGTCGACCTCACCCTCTCCACCGCCCGGCCCTCGCTCGGCGGCGCCGCGCCCGAGCTCTCCCCGTGGATCGTGGCGCAGCAGCGCGCCACCGCCTTCGACAGCCTCCGCCTGATGGAGGAGCGCGAGAGCGTCCGCCCGATGATCGCGCGCTCCGAAAGCAAAGGCTTGGCCTACGACGACGAGGAGCCCGAGGTCGAAGTCCGGCCGCAGTCCGCCACCGTCACCACGCAGGCGACCTCCGCCACCTTCCGCATCCCCGCCCGCACCGATGTCCCCAGCGACAACGCCCCGCACAAGGTCGGGATCGCCACCCTGCCGCTGAAGGCCGAGCTCGCCTATCAGTCGACGCCCAAGCTCCTGCCCGCCGCGTTCCTCGCCGCCTCCGCCCAGAATACCTCCGAGTACCCGCTCCTCGGCGGCAAGCTCGCCATCTTCCTCGACGGGACCTTCGTCACCACCGCCGCCCTCAAGACGGTCATGCCCGGCGAGAAGTTCGACCTCGCCCTGGGGGCCGACGAGGCCCTGCACGTCGAGCGCAAGCTCGTGGGCCGGTTCACCGAGGACCTCGGGCTGATGTCCAAGCAGATCCGGGTGACCTACGACGTGAAGATCACCGTCACGAACAACCGCCGCACCGCCGAGAAGATCACCGTGAAAGATCAGCTCCCGCTCTCGCAGCATGAGAAGATCGAGGTCGTCCAGCTCGCCCCCGACCCCAAGACGCTCAAGCCCGACGAGCAAGGCGTCCTCGCGTGGACGTTCGAGCTCAAGCCCGGCGAGAAGCGCGACTTGCCGCTCAAGCTCAGCGTCACCTACCCGCGCGACTTCCCCATCTCGGGACTGGAGTGACCCCACGGCCCGCCGCCCGTCCACGCGGCGGCGCGGGCAGACCACCAGGACGCCGCAGCGGCGCCACCGTTGACC
>JAEZSJ010000290.1 GCA_023443985.1 Verrucomicrobiota bacterium
AGCCTGCCCAACAGCCGGCCAAACCCGCGCAACCCGCGCCGCAGGCGGCCAAGACTTCGGCACCCCAACCGACCAAGGCGCCCGAGGCGGCGAAGCCCGCTCCGCAACCCGCGAAGGCGCCCACTCCCGCCCCCCAGCCCGCCGCCAAGTCGCCGCTGGCCGCCGCGGCCGCCAGCAAGGCGGCAGCTGAAACCGGTGGCCAGACGATCAAGAAGAAGGGGGCTCCGATGGGTATGATCATCGGCATCGCCGCCGCGGTCCTCATCGGCGCCGGCGCCTTCTGGTTCGTCCAACAGAGCAATCAGAAAGCCCGCCTCGCCGAAGAGGAACGCCAACGCCAGGTCGCCGCCGCGCAGAAGGCGGCCGATGAGGCGAAGAAGAAGGCCGCCGAAGACGCCGCGAAACTCAAGGCCGCCGCCGATGCCGAGATCGCCCGCCTGCGCGCCGAAGCCGCCAAGGCCGAAAGCCACGCCCGGGACGAAGCCGAGAAACGCCGCATCGCCCAGGAGACGCTCGCCCGCACCCCCGGCGTGATCACCATCAACACCGTTCCCGAGGGCGCCGAGGTCAGCATCGACGGCAGCGCCCCGCAGCTCTCGCCCGCCACGATCACCAACGTCACCCCAGGCATGCGCCGCGTCGAGATCACGTTGCCCGGCTATGATCCGGTCACCCAGCTCGTCGAGATCAAGGGCGCGCAGACGCTCGATCTCGGGCTCGTCACCCTCCAGAGCATCCTCGGCACGCTCATGCTCCGCAGCGAACCGGCCGACGCCGAGTACGCCGTCTTCCCCGCCGACAATGTCGACGGCGCTCCGCTCCGCACCGGCCGCACGCCCGGCAGCGTCGACAAGCTCCCTCCCGGCGATTACGTGATCAAGTTCGCCCGCCCCGGCCTCGTCCCCACCACCGAGCACGCCACGATCAGCGGCAAGCAGGTGGTCGATGTGAACAGCACGTTCATCGTCGGCGGCGTCTCGCTCACCAGCAATCCCTCCGGCGCTGCCGTGCGGATGAACGGCGAGTACCTCGGCGTCACCCCGCTGGTGCGCCCGGAGATCCAGCCCGCGCAGGCCACCTTCGAGTTCACCCTGCCCAACCACGAGCCGCTCAAGCTCACCGGAGAAATCACCAACAAGGAGACCCTCCGCCTCCACGCTGAGATGCTGCACGTGGACCGCATCGCGAAGCCCTCCGAGGTGAAGAGCGCGCCGAAGATTCTCTCGACCGCCCGTCCCGAGATCCCGGACAACCTCGCCCCCGTCCAAGGCGAGGTGATCATCTCGGTCGTCGTCACCAAGCAGGGCACGATCCGCGACGTGCGCGTCGACAAATCCTCGAACCCCGCGCTGACCGAGCCCTGCCTCAAGGCCGTGAGCCTCTGGAAGTTTGGCCCGGCCATCAGCAAATCCGGTCAGCCGGTGAACATGCGCATCTCCGTCCCCTTCCGCATCGATGTGAAATCGGGCCCGAGCCTTGAGGAGGACGACTCGAACCTCCCGCTGCACATGCGCCACTGAGCGCCGAAGAAGCCTTCACCGAAACCCGCCGCGAGCTCCGCTCCGGCGGGTTTTGTTTTTCAGACGCCCACCGGCCATCTGCCGGCCGCGAGCCAGCTCGCCCGCGCCGCTGCCGGATGCTTCTCGATCGCGTAACGCAGCATGGTCCTCGGCATCCGCGCCGCGTGCGCCGTCAGGAAGGCATCCAGCGCCGCGCGGTCGCGTTTGCCCACCTCGCGCAGCATCCAGCCGACGGCCTTGTGCATCAACGGGTGCACGTCGTCGCGGAGGCGCGCGGCCAGACGCAAGGTGTCGTCGAACTCGTGGAGCCGGATGAAGTGGAGAGTGGCCAGCACCGCGATTCGCCTTTCCCACAGCAGCCGCGAACGGGCCAGCCGGTCGAGCGTGCGTACCCGTTCCGGGCGCCCGCGCAACCAACCGCCCACGACATGCTCCGCGGTCACATCCACCAAGTCCCAGTTGTTGATCCGGCCCTGTCGCGCCGCCTCCAAGTAGAAATCGAACAACCCCCGGCGTGCCGCCGGGTCCCGCGCACGGATGAACTGCCGCACGGCCACGAGCAGCCCGGCAAGCCGGTCCTCATGCCAGGACGACGCGACGAGCACTCCGACCTCCCCAAGCGGCAGCGCCTCGGCACGCCTGACCAGCGCGCGGACCTGCGGCACCCGCAACCCGCGAAACCGGTCGCCGGCGCCGTATTCTCCCGGGCCGGTCTTGAAGAAGCGGGCGAGGTCGGGGACACGCGCCGGAACCGCCTCCGCCGCAAGTGCCGCCTGCACCTCCGCGGCCGTCGTCCAGACGACCGGCGCCGCGCCGCCGGTGCAGGCACGCGTAGACCGCGGCCGGCTCACCGGAATTCGCTCCAGTCGTGGATGACCGGCGTGCCTTCCGGTGTCGGTGGCACGCCGGGCCGCGTCAAACCGCGGTTGAAATGCAGCACGTGCATCCCGAGATCCAGCGCTGCCGCGATGTCGAGATCGTGCCGGTCTCCCACCGCAAGCACCCGGTTCCCGTCGCAGGGCCCCAATCCGGCCATCGACAACGCCTCCATCCCAATCAACGGATTCGGCTTCTTGAAACCGTGGGTCGCGCTATCGAGGACAAAACGGAAGTACCGGCTCAGCCCAAAACGTTCGAGCTGCCGCTGCGGCATGCCGGGCACCAGCGAGTTCGTGACCACCCCAAGCGCGCGCCGCGCGTACCAATGCTTGAGCATGTCCTCCACTCCGGGAGCCGGCCGCAGCAGCGGGCAATACGCCGTCTCCCATTCGGCGAGCAGTTGCCCGGCGGCCGCGGCGCAGGCCTCCCGGGTGGGAGCCGCCGGAGCCTCCTGCAGCGTCTGCCGCAGGCGGTCGAGCAGGATCGTCTCCCGGCCGAGCCGCAGCGTTTGCGCGCGCACCTTGGCATACGCCTCCCGGAACTCGCCCACGTCGACGAAAAAGCCCAGTTCCACCGCGCGCCGGGGCACGAGCAGGAGGCTGCCTTCCTCGCCCGCCGAATCGAAGTCGTCGATCAACGTGTTGAAGCAGTCGAAGAAGATCCAATCAAAGTCCGGAAGCTGCATACGCGAAGGGTGATGCGGAACGGGGAAGGCAGAATCGCGACTGGATCACAGGAGGCAAGATTCGCGTGGGCGGGATACCCTATCGGCCCATCGGGCCCGCGGCTCAAATCCGATTCTCCGCCCGGCCGGGCGGGGTGTCGCGGGTGTGCATCTTTTGGCAATTTTTCGCGCGAAGGGTGCCGCGGGCTTTCCTCCGGCCCGTTTCCCCGCTTAGGTTCTCGCTCCGTCCGCCGGCCCTCCTCCCGTTCCCGGTCGGCCCCTGATCCCTCCTCCTTCCCTTTCCTCATGAGCACGCCCGCCTTCGAATACCACGAACCGTTCCCGCTCGGTCCCGACACGACCCAGTACCGCAAGCTCGACGTCGCCCCCGACCTCGTGAAGGTCGAGAAGCTCGGCGACAAGGAGCTGCTCGTCGTGAAGCCCGAAGCCCTCGAGATCCTCGCCAACGCGGCGATGAAGGACTGCTCCTTCATGCTCCGCCCCGCCCACCTCGCGCAGGTCGCCGCCATCCTCGACGACCCCGAGGCCTCGCCCAACGACCGCGGCGTCGCGCTGGCCATGCTGCGCAACGCCGATGTCGCCGCGAAGGGCGTGCTCCCCTTCTGCCAGGACACCGGCACCGCCACCGTCGTCGCCAAGAAGGGCCAGCAGGTCTGGACCGGCTTCAACGACGCCGAGTTCATCTCGAAGGGCATCTGGAAGACCTACACCGAGGAAAACCTCCGCTACTCCCAGACCGTCCCGCTCACGATGTACGACGAGGTCAACAGCGGGAACAACCTCCCCGCCCAGATCGACATCTACGCGGGCAAGGGCGACCACTACGACTTCCTCTTCGTCGCCAAGGGCGGCGGCTCGGCCAACAAAACCTACCTGTATCAGGAAACCAAGGCTTTGCTCAACCCGGCCAGCCTCGAGAAGTTCGTCCTCGACAAGATGACGTACCTCGGCACCGCCGCCTGCCCGCCCTACCACCTCGCCATCGTCATCGGCGGCACCTCCGCCGAGACCTGCCTCAAGACGGTGAAGCTCGCGTCCACAAAGTATTACGACGCACTCCCCACCTCCGGCAGCAAGGGCGGCCGCGCCTTCCGCGACCTCGAGCTCGAGGCCAAGTTCCTCAAGCTCGCCCAGCAGTGCGGCATCGGCGCCCAGTTCGGCGGCAAGTACTTCGCCCTCGACGTGCGCGTCGTCCGCCTCCCCCGCCACGGCGCCTCCTGCCCCGTCGGCATCGGCGTCTCCTGCTCGGCCGACCGCAACATCAAGGCCCGCATCGACCGCGACGGCCTCTGGGTCGAGCAGATGGAAACCAATCCCGGCCGCTTCATCCCCGAGAAGTACCGCGGCGTCTACAAACCGCGCGGCGTGAAGATCGACCTCAACCGCCCGATGAAGGACATCCTCGCCGAGCTCACGAAGTATCCGATCACCACGGAGCTCGCGCTCACCGGCACCATCATCGTCGCCCGCGACATCGCCCACGCGAAGTTCAAGGAGCGTCTCGATAAGGGCCTCGGCCTCCCGCAGTACCTGAAGGACCACCCGGTCTACTACGCCGGCCCGGCCAAGACCCCGAAGGGCCTGCCCTCCGGGTCCTTCGGCCCGACCACCGCCGGCCGCATGGACAGCTATGTCGACCTCCTCCAGTCCCACGGCGGCTCGCTCATCATGCTCGCCAAGGGCAATCGCTCGCAGGCCGTGACCGACGCCTGCAAGAAGCACGGCGGCTTCTACCTCGGCTCGATCGGCGGCCCCGCCGCCATCCTCGCCCAGGAGAACATCAAGAAGATGGAGCTCATCGAGTATCCGGAACTTGGCATGGAGGCGGTCTACAAGATCGAGGTCGAAGACTTCCCGGCCTTCATCCTCGTCGACGACAAGGGCAACGACTTCTTCAAGTCCCTCTCCGCCTGCCCGAAGGCGCACTGAGCGCCCGCCAAGACTCTCCCCCGTCACGGCCGCACCACCAGGTGCGGCCGTTTTGTTTCCGGACACGGCCGGACGCGTACGCCGCGGTCAAGTCACGCACCGGACGGCCGATGTTCAGCGT
>JAEZSJ010000362.1 GCA_023443985.1 Verrucomicrobiota bacterium
CCACCGGCGCGATCGCGGGGCTCGCCTTTGCCGGTCTGGCCCCCGCTGCCGCGCTGGGGGTCGGCGGGCTGCTCCTCGCCCGCGCCGTCTGGTTGCTCGGTCCGCGGCCGCCGGCGTGGCGCGCCAGCCGGGTCGGCACTGTCGAAGCGGCGCTCGGCGTCGCGTTTGTCTGCGCCGCCGGCTTGGGCGGGGCGCGCTGACCGCTATCCTTCTTCCACCATGAGCTCACGCACCCTCCTCGACTCCGCGCGCGGCGATGCCACCTCGCTGCCCACCGCCACGCAGTTTTCCGACAACGGCATCGTCAGCCGCACGGTGCTCTCCGCCGGCCGCACCCGCGTGGTGCTCTTCGGCTTCGCCGCCGGGCAGGAACTCACGGAGCACGCCTCGCCGGCCCGCGCCCTCGTGCAGATGCTCTCCGGCACCGCCGAATGGACGCTCGCGGGCGAGACGCGCACGCTCGCCGCCGGCGATCTGCTCCACCTGCCGCCGGGCCTGCCGCACGCCGTGCGGGCGAACGAGCCGTTCTCGATGCTGCTCACGTTGGTGCGCGAGAACGACGCCGCGGTCGCCCCGGCCGCCGCCGGCGACGGCATGGAGTAGGTCCCTTCCGCCCGCGGAGCCACCAAAGCGTTTCCCCGTCCCATGCCCGCAACCCGTTTCAAACGACTCGATGTCCGCCCGCTGCTCTCGCGCGGCGAGGAGCCGTTCGGCGCCATCCAGGCCGCGCTCACCTCCCTCGCGCCCGACCAGGGGCTGAGCGTGGTCGCGCCGTTTCTGCCGTCGCCGCTCGTCGAGCGACTGAAGGCCGCCGGCTACAACGCGCGCGTCGAACGCCGCGGCGACGGCGGCTGGCAGGTGGATTTTTGGCGCGACTGAACGCGGTTTCCCGCTTCTCTCCGCGGCATGCCCGAACAACCCGCCGAGCTGCGCGCTGCGGCCCTCGCCCACACCCTGCGGTCCTGCGAGCTGTTCGCCGGTCTGCCCGCAGCGGATGTCGAGACGATCGCGGCCTTCGCGGTGCTCAAGCCGCTGGCGAAGGGCGTCCTGCTCTTCCGCGAGGGCGAGGCGAGCGAGGGCTTCTATGTCGTCCAACGCGGCGCCGTGAGCGTGCATCGCGTGAGCCCGTCGGGGAAGGAGCAGGTGATCCATGTCTTCCGCGCGGGCGAGTCGTTCGCCGAGGTCACCCTGGCCACGGCCGCCGGTTACCCGGCCGACGCGCGCGCCGTCGAGGCCGGCGCGGTGGTCCTGATTCCCCGCGCCCCGATGCTCGCCCTGCTCGGCCGCCGGCCGGACCTCGCGTTGCGCATGCTCGGGGCGATGAGCCAGCACCTGCGCGTGCTCGTGGGCCTGCTCGACGACCTCACGCTCAAGGACGTGGAGACGCGCCTGCTCAACTGGCTCGTCAAACGCTGCGCCCCCGCCGCGGCGGAGGCGCGTATCGAGCTCCGCTCGACGAAGCGCACGCTCGCCGCCGAGCTCGGCACGACGAGCGAGACGCTCTCGCGCACGTTCGCCCGGCTGCGCGAGGCGGAGCTGATCCGCGTCGAGAAATCCGCGGTGCATGTGCGCGACACCGCCGCGCTCCGCGCCCGCTTCGCGAAGCTGCTCGGCGAGTAGGCGCCGCCCGCAAAGCCGGGCGGGAAGCCCGGCCTGCGAGCGCGCCGGGCTCCGGTTCAGCTGCGGTAGTCGGCGTTCTCGCTCACGTATTCGTGGGTGAGGTCGGCGCCGATCACGGTCGCGGCCGCGGCGCCCGCACCGAGGTCGATCTCGATCTCCACGCAACGCTCGTGCGGCGGGAAATCGATCGGGGGCGAAAACACGCCGTCCTTCGGCTCCGCGCTGCCGTAGAGTTCCGCGGCCTTCAGGTGCGCGACGAGCTGCTGTTCCTTCGCCGGATCGAGGGCGAACTCGCCGTCGGCGACGATGGGGATGCCGCCGAGGTTCATGCGCGTGCGGCCGAGCGGGATGCCCGGCTCGTGCGCGCCCACGTATTTGCCCACAGCCTGCACGAGGCGGCCGACGTTGGGGTCGTTGCCGGCGACGGCGCACTTGAAGAGCGGGGCGTTGACCACGCTCTTGCCGATCGCGCGCGCGGCGGCCTCGGTGGGCGCGCCCTTCACGGTCACGCGCATCACATGGCGCACGCCCTCGCCGTTGCGGGCGACGTCCTCGGCGAGATCGCAGCAGACCTGCGTGAGCGCGGCCTCGAACGCCGCCAGGTCGGCACACGGCACCGCGCCGGAGCTGAGCGCCACGACGGTGTCGGAGGTGCTCGTGTCGCTGTCGATGCTCATGCGGTTGAAACTGCGGTCGACCGCGCGGGCGAGGGCCGCGCGCAAGGCGTCGCGCGGCACGGCGAGGTCGGTGAGGATGTAGACGAGCATCGTCGCCATGTTCGGCTCGATCATGCCGGCGCCCTTGGCGATGCCGACGATGCTGCCGCCCTGCAGGTCGGCGCGCCGGATCTTCGGATACAGGTCGGTGGTGACAATGCCCTCGGCGGCCGGGAGGATGGAACCGGGCCTGAGCGTGGCCACGGCCTGCGGGAGCGCGGCGATCATCTGGTCGGCCGGCAGCCGCCAGCCGATCACGCCGGTGGAGCTCGGCAGCACCTCCGTGGGCTGGAGGCCGAGCGCCTGCGCGGTCGCGGCGCAGAGCTTCTCGGAGGTCTCGACGCCGCCGGGCGCGCACACGTTGGAGATCTTGTTGTTCACGATGATCGCGCCGAGCTTCGGCTCGGCGAGGCGCCTGCTGCCCACGATCACCGGCGCGCCGGGGAAGGCGTTCTTGGTGAACATCGCCGCGAAATCGGCCGTGGGCCGGTCGAGGGCGATGAGCGTCACGGTCATCTTCGCCGGCTTCGGCACCTCGAAGGGCACGAAGTCGAAACGCGCCGCGCCCACGCGGAAGCCGCGCGGCAGGGCGGCTTGGGAGGCGAGCCAGGCGCGGTGTTCCGCGCGGGAGGAGAAGACGAGCGAGGTGCTGCTCATGGGAAACGAGAACGGCGCATCGCCGCCGAAAGTGAAGCCGTTTCTACGCGGCCGTCCGGAGCCTGCGCGGACGTTCCCCGAGGCGAAACCGTCAGTCGGACAGCTCCGTCCGCAGGGTGTCGAGCAACGCTCCGAGCGCGGCGATGTCGTCCACGATCCGTGCGCCGAGCCGCTCCAGCACGGGTCGCACCGCCGGCACCGCGCGCCCGCCGACGATCAACGCGACGGATTCCGGGAGCAGTTCGCGCAGCAGCTCGAGCATCGGCGGCAGCGCGGGGTCGTCGTGCGGATAGACCAGGCTGAGCGCCACGGCGCGCGCCTTGCGCTGCACCGCCGCGCCGGCGATCTCCGCGGCCGGGAGGCTCGCGCCGAGGTAGACCACGTTCCACCCGAGGTTGGCCGCGGCAGCGGCCGCCAACAGCACCCCGAGCTCGTGCAACTGCCCCGGGGGCGTCGCGGCGATCAGCACCGGCGCATCCGCCCGCGCCGCGAAGTCGCCCACCTGGCGGGCCAGTTGCACCCGCAGCACCGCGGTCGCGAAATGTTCATGGGCCGCCGTAATCGTGCCGTGACGCCACAGCTCGCCGAGCGTCTGCGCCAACGGCGCCGCGAACCGGTGCAACAGGCCCTGGCCGCCGAGCTGCAGCTGCGCCTGCCGCAGCGCCGCCGTCAGCGCCGCCGCGTCGAGCGCACGCACGGCCGCGATCCCCGCCTCGAGCAGCGC
>JAEZSJ010000048.1 GCA_023443985.1 Verrucomicrobiota bacterium
GCTGTGCCCTTTCCCCGAACCATGAAAAGAAACCCCTGGTATCTCTCCGCACTCCTGTGCGCCTCACTCTCCCTCGTCGGTGTGGCCCGGGCCGCGGGCGAGCCGTCGGCCAAACTGACCGTGACCACCGAGGCGAAGGCGTTCGCGGCCGCGCCGAAGCTTCTGCGCCCCGCGCCGGCCACGGGTGCCGTCGATCTCGAGATCGATCCAGCCACCGAATACCAGGAGATCCGCGGCTTCGGGGGTGCGTTCAACGAGAAGGGCTGGACCGCATTGCAGCGGTTGCCGGACGGCGGCGCGAAGGTGTTGGCGGCGTTGTTCGACCCGCAGGGCCTCGCGCGCTTCAACATCGGCCGCGTGCCGATCGGCGCCTCCGACTATGCCGAGAGCCGCTACTCGCTCGCCGAGACCGCCGACGACTTCGCGCTCAAGGACTTCTCGATCGAACGCGACCGCGAGCGGCTCATCCCGTACATCAAGGCCGCGCAGCGCCTGAACCCGAAGCTCCAGCTCTGGGGGTCGGCCTGGTCGCCGCCGGCGTGGATGAAGACCAACAACCAAACCGATTCCGGCGCGATGCGCGCCGAGCCGGCGGTCTACGATGCCTACGCCAGCTACCTGCTCAAGTTCGCGCAGGCCTATCGGGCCGAGGGTCTGGAGCTCTTCGCGCTCTGCCCGCAGAACGAGCCCGGCATGCTCACCGACTACCCGAGCTGCGACTGGACGGGCGAGCAGCTCCGCGACTTCATCCGCGACCACATGGGCCCGCTCCTCGCCCGCGAGGGCGGACCCGCGGTCTGGCTCGGCACGATCAACATCCCCGAGCTGCCGCGCTACATCGAGCCGGTGATGGCCGATCCCGCCGCCGCGCGCTGGATCGCGGGGTTCGGGCTGCAATGGGGCGGGCTGGGCTCGCTCCCGGAAGTGGCCCAACGCTGGCCGGGCAAGCTGATCGTGCAGACCGAGATGGAGTGTGGAAACAACCACTGGGAGCCGGGCTATCGCCGCGACTCCGCGCCGAACGACTGGGCCTACGGGGCGAAGGTCTGGGGCAAGCTGCGCGACTTCTTCGCCGGCGGCACCGCGATCCAGCAGGCGTGGAACATCGTGCTCGACACGAAGGGGCGCTCGATCGGTTCGCGCGTGCCCTGGCCGCAGAATGCGCTCGTGACGGTGGACTTCGCCACGCGCCAGGCCACCTACACGCCGGCCTTCTGGGCGTTCGTGCATTTCAGCCATTTCGTGCAGCCCGGCGCCCGCCGCATCGCGCTCAAGGGCGAGTGGGCGGACGCGATGGCTTTCCGCAATCCCGACGGCGCGGTGGTCGTCGTGTTCTCCAACCAGCAGGAGAACCAGCGTGAGCTGACCGTCGCGCTCGGTGCGACGCGCCGGGCGGTGAAGCTGCCGGCGAAGAGCTTCGCGACGCTGGTCCTCGGCCGCGGGCGGACTTGAGCGGCGGCCCCCGCCACGGGCCGACCTCCCGCCCGGGGCTGCGTATTCGCCGCCGGGATATTCCGGCGAAGCCGCCAAAGAAAACGGCGGCCCCGTCGCGGGGCCGCCGTCGGGCGAAAGAGCGGAGCGGACCGGCTCAGCCGATGAGCTCGGCGACGAGCGACCTCTCCTCGATCAGCTCCTTCTCGGTCTCGGCGATCTTCTGCTTGGAGAACTCGCTGAGCTGCACGCCCTGGACGACCTCGAAGGTCTTGCCGTCGGCGGTGCGGATCGGGAACGAAAAGATGATGTCCTTGGCCACGCCGTAGGAACCATCCGAGTACACACCGACGCTGAACCAGTCGCCGGCGGCCGTCGGGTGGGTGAGGGCGTAGACGGTGTTGCAGGCGGCGTTGGCGGCGGAGGCGGCCGAGCTGAGGCCGCGGGCCTTGATGATGGCGGCGCCGCGCTGCTGGATGACGGGGATGAAGGTCTCCTTGAACCAGGCCTCGTCCTTGATGACCTCGGTGACCGGCTTGCCGTCGATCTTGGTGTTGGCGAAGTCCGGATACATCGTGGAGCTGTGGTTGCCCCAGATGGCGAGGTTGGTGATCGCGGTGGTGTCGACGCCGGCCTTGAGCGCGAGCTGCGCCTTGGCGCGGTTCTCGTCGAGCTTGGTCATCGCGAAGAAGCGGTTGGCCGGCACGCCGGCGGCGTTGCGGGCGGCGATGAGGGCGTTGGTGTTGCAGGGGTTGCCGACGACGAGGACGCGGACGTCCGGCGCGGCGTTGGCGGCGATGGCCTTGCCCTGGCTGGTGAAGATCTTGCCGTTGATGCCGAGCAGGTCCTTGCGCTCCATGCCGGCCTTGCGCGGCACGGCGCCGACGAGGAGGGCCCAGTTCACGCCCTTGAAGCCTTCGTCGAGGGAGGAGGTGGCGACGGTGCCCTTGAGCAGCGGGAACGCGCAGTCCTCGAGCTCCATCACCACGCCCTTGAGGGCCGGGAGGGCGGCCTCGAGCTCGATCATGTGAAGGATGACCGGCTGGTCGGGGCCGAAGCACGCGCCCGAGGCGATGCGGAACAGGAGGGCGTAGCCGATCTGGCCGGCAGCGCCGGTGACGGCGACACGGATGGGAGTCTTGGTTGCCATGGTATCAGGTGTTTTTGTCTGTTGGAGGGGAAACGGGGGCGACGCTCGCGGGGAGGTCAGGGGCGGGGCGGGGGCAGGGTGCGGGCGGTGCCGAGCGTCCGGTGCGCGGCGCGGAGGATCGCCTCGGTGGTCGTCCAGTCGAGGCAGCCGTCGGTGATGGAGACGCCGTACTTGAGCTCGTGCTTGGGGCGGGGGAACGGCTGGCAGCCGGCCTCGAGGTTGCTCTCGATCATCACGCCCATGACCGGCGAATGCGGGTCGGCGGCGATCTGCGCGAGCACTTCGTTCAGAACCTCGGGCTGGCGCTCCGGTTGTTTGCCCGAGTTGTCGTGGCTGCAGTCGACGAGGATCGACTGGTGCAGGCCGGACTTGGCGAGGAGTTGGGCGGCGGAGGCGACGGCGGGGGCGCTGTAGTTCGGGCCGGTGGCGCCGCCCCGCAGGACGATGTGGCAGTTGGGGTTGCCGCTGGTGCGCACGGAGGCGGCACGGCCGTCGGTGGTGATCCCGAGGAAGGTCTGGGGCTGGCCGGCGGCCTTGATGGCGTTGATCGCGGTCTGGATGGATCCGTCGGTGCCGTTCTTGAAGCCGAGCGGCATCGAGAGGCCCGAGGCGAGTTGGCGGTGGGTCTGGGACTCCGTGGTGCGTGCGCCGATCGCGGACCAGCTCACCAGATCGGCAATGTATTGGGGCGTGATCGGGTCGAGGAACTCGGTGGCGGTCGGCAGGCCGAGATCGAGGATCTCGCGGAGGAACTGCCGCGCGAGGTAGAGGCCATGCTGGATGTCGCTGCTGCCATCCAGATGCGGGTCGAGGATCAGGCCCTTCCATCCCACGGTGGTGCGCGGTTTCTCGAAGTACACGCGCATCGCGATCACCAGGCGGTCGCCCAGCTCCCGGGCGAGCGCGGCCAGACGGCGTCCGTACTCGCGTCCGGCGTCGAGATCATGGATGGAGCAGGGACCCACGACCACCAGCAGGCGGGGATCGTCGCCGAAAAGGATGCGGTGGATCGCCTCGCGCGACCGGACGATGCAGTCGGCCTGCGCTTCGGTCTTGGGGAGAGCGGCCATCAACTCGGCGGGCGAGGGAAGCGGCCGGGTCTCGATGACGTTGATGTCGGAAGTCCGATGCACAGAGGGAAAATGGTTGGCGACGTTGCGAACGCGTGCGGAGGCTGGCAACCGGATTCGCCGCGGCCCGCGCGACATTCTCCACCGGGAACTCGCGGGGTGGCGGCGCCTCGCGCCCCACGGGCGCGGGTCGAATTTGGGCAAAGAAAAGGCCGGTCGCCTACCCCTAAGCGACCGGCCATTGCTTTCTTAGTTACCCCAAAACTCCCGCTAGGCGGGAGAAAGGTGTGAAATTGATGAGGCAGACGGTAGGGCGGACTGGCGCGCGGTCAACGGACTTTTGCAAACTTTTGCGGGTGCTCGCGGCCGAACACTGCAGATCAGCATCTTAGGAGCGAAAATAGTTCGACGTCCATCGGCCAAAGCCTGTCGGAACAGGGTATCAGCGGTCGAGGGCGGTCGCCGGAGCCGGCGTGAGCTGGTTGTATTGCTGGATCGCGTGTTGCCACCAGAGGGCGAGCGCGGGGGCCGGACGCGACCACAGGTCGCGGTGCAGCCGGACCATCGACTGCGCGTCCATGAGTAGGGTGAGCTTGTCGCGTGTGGTGAGCACGCCGGGACCATCGGTGATCAGGCGCTCGCGCAGCTCCGCGAAACGGTCGCCGTTTTCCGCGTACTCCGGCCGTTTCTCGCGCAGCAGGGAGACGTGGATGGCGTTCACGTAGGGGTCGAGCACGGCCTGGAGGAGCCCGTAGTCCGCCTCGAACTCGTGCGGGACGGGGGATCGGTTGATCCGGCCGGAGAGGTGTTGCTCGAGGGAGGCGGCCACCGGCAGGGGTTGCAGCGCTTCAGGGGTGGCCCAGAGCCGCGGTTGCGCTCCCGCCCGCGGCGGCTGGGCGGTGACGAGCGTGAGCGGGATGCTGAACACCGGGCCGACCAGCACCGGCGAGAGCCAGAAGAAGAAGACCGGGTCGAGGGCGAGTGCCGCGGCGCCCCAGAGTAGGGCGAAGCCGGTGTGCCCGGCGTGGGTGAGAATCGCCTCCCGCCAGTCGGGCGAACCGTCGCCACCACGCCGTTGGGTCACCCACGCCACGCCGCGGCCGAGCAACGTCCAGAAGATGAACTTGCTGTGGAAGAGCATCAGCACCGGCGCGATCAGCGCCGAGGTGAGCGTCTCGGCCAGGGCACCGCCGAGCGTGCGCAGCCAGCCGCCGAAGGCGCGGGCGCCGCGGGTCAGGGCGAGATCGCCGAGGGCGAGGAGCTTCGGCAGGAACAGCAGAGTCATGGTGCCGCCGAACAGCACCGCGGCCTGCGCGCGGAAACTCAGGTCCAGGAACGCCAGCAGGCTGTCGCGCGGCACGAGCGTGAGTCCGGTCGCGAGCTGGCGGTGGAGCAGGAGCGTGGAGAGCAGCAGGAACGCCAGCCACAGCGGCGACGCCCCGTAGGCGAGGATGCCGAGGAGCAGGTGCAGGCGGCTGGCCGGGCGCAGCCCCTGCGCCGCGAGCAGCCAGCTGTGCTGCAGATTGCCCTGCAGCCAGCGGCGGTCGCGCTTGGCGAAGTCGATGAGCGTGGCGGGGCACTCCTCGAAGCTGCCCTCGAGGCCGACGGCGAGCCGCACGCCCCAGCCGGCGCGCACGAGCAGCGCCGCCTCCACGTAGTCGTGGCTGAGGATCCGCCCGCCGAACGGCTCGTAGCCGGGCAGCTCCGGCAGCGAGCAGTGCTCGATGAAGGGGGCGAGCCGCACGATCGCGTTGTGTCCCCAGTAGTTGGACTCGTCGAGCTGCCAGTAGTCGAGGCCGGCCTGGAACACCGGGCCGTTGAGCCGGCTGGCGAACTGCTGCCAGCGGGCGAACGGCGTCTCGCCGCGGACCAGGCGCGGGATCGTCTGGATCAGCCCGGTGCGCGGGCTGCGCTCCATCAGCCGGACGAGCTGCACGACCGTCTCGCCGGCCATCAGGCTGTCGGCGTCGAGCACGACCATGTAGCGGTAGGCGCCGCCCCAGCGGCGGCAGAAGTCGGCGATGTTGCCGGCCTTCTTGTTTGTATTGAGACGTCGGCGACGGTAGAAGAGCCGGCCGGCGGCGTCGAACTCCCGGACCAGCGCCGCCCACGCCGCTTCCTCGTCGACCCAGCGGTTGGGGTCGGTGGAGTCGCTCAGTACGTAGAAGTGGAAGCCGTCGAGGTGTCCCGTCTCCCGGATCGACTCGTAGATCACGCGCAGACCGGCGAACACCCGGCGGGCGTCCTCGTTGTACACCGGCATGACCACCGCGGTGGCGCCCGGGGGCAGTGCGTCGGGCGCGGTGACCGGCCCGAGTCGCCACGGGTCGGGCCGGCCGCGGCGCACGAAGAACCCGACGACCGCCTGGGTGCAGCCGAACGCCACCAGGGCGAGCAGCACCGCGAAGAGCACCAGGTGCGCGACCTTCCAGCCGTCGAAGCCCGCGCGCCAGTGGAGATCGGCCATCAGCACCAGTCCCGGCGTGGCGAGCGCGGCGGTGACGAGGGCCACCAACAGGCGGCGGCGGAGACGCACGCCGGAGGGGATCTGGTCGAGCGGAGGGTTCAACGGAAGGCGAGGAAGAGGAGGGCGCCCAGACCGGCGAGAAGCGGCAGCTGCACGAGCAGCCGCAGGGCGGACGAGCGCCGGGTGGCGCGCCAGGCGAAGTCGACCACCCGGGCGATCGGCCCGAGCGAGATCGCCTGCGGGGTCATCTTGAAGAGCTGGGGCGCGGGGCCGGCGCGCAGGAACGCGGCCCGCATCGCGGCGGTGAGCTCGCGTGGGGGCGGCACGGGCGCGAGGAACGCGTCGGGCCAGCGGCCGGGGGCGTCGGCCAGGGCGAGGGCGAGGCGGCCGCGCACGCCCAGCCGCCGCGAGTGGCCCGCCTGGGCGAGGACGCGGCCGAACCACTCCGTGATCACGCGGTCGGCCTCGCGCAACGCGAGGGTGACCGGCGGCTCGTCGGGGGCGTGCAATGACTGTCGCCAGGCGGTGGCGACGATGCTCTTGGTGAGCTCGCTGATCGCCAGCGGCCGCACGATGCGGTGCGCGCGGAGGTAGCTCTCGACGCGCTGGAAGGCGTCGTTCCAGTCCTCGGCGGTGCGCGGGGGAAAGTCCGGCGTGGCGGGTTGGACGCTCATGGCTGCCACGAATAGACCCAAGTTTCGCTCACCGGCGTGTACCCCTGCCGCAGCCGGCAACGGATCTCCACGGCCCGGCCGGGGGCCTCGGCCTCGGTCTCCAGCGCGACGCGCCAGGAGGCGTCGACCGGGTTCTTGCGCACGGAGCGCCGGAGGAGTTTCGCGCCCGGGCCGAGACCGATCTCGGCATCGAGTGCGCCGTCGTCGAGGCGGGCGAGCGCGCTGCTCGCGAAATCGATCCAGAACAGCCGGCCGAGCGGGCGCTCCGGCAGCGAACCGACGTGGGTGGCGACCACCGGCGCGTGCGCCTGGGCCGCGGGTTCGCCCTCCGTCCAGCGGAGCCGGTAGCGGAGCTCGAGGGGCTCGCCCGGGGCGGGCGGATGGTCGGGGGCCCAGAAGGCCACGATGTTGGCCTCGAGCGGCCCGACGGCCGGGCTCTCCACGAGCTGCACGCGGCCGGGGCCCCAGTCGCCGATCGGCTCCACCCACACGGAGGGCCGCCGGTGGTAGTCGGCATCGAGGTCGCCGTAGTGCTCGAAGACGCGATCGCGCTGGAGCAGACCGAAGCCGCGCAGGCCGCCGACCCCGATTCCCGAGGCGAAGGGCCCGGGCGGATTCTGCAACGGGCGCCAGAAGGCCGCGCCGTCGGCCGAGAGCACCGCCAACCCGTCCGCCTCGTGCACCTCGGGCCGGGGCTGCCCGGGCGGCCGGTCGCTGTTTTCGCCGTACCAAAACATTCCCGACAGAGGCGCGAAGCCGGGCTGGGCCACCGCGGCGCGGAAGACGACGGCCGCCCGCACGTCGATCACGGTGGTCGCGGCCGGGACCACGACGAACTCGTAGGCGCCCACCGCCCGCGGGCTTTCCAGCAGGGCGTAGATGATGAGCGAGTCGGCGCCGACATTCGGCCGGCCGATCCAGAACTCCGTGAAACGCGGATGTTCCTCCTCGGCGAGCGGTCCGGCGTCGAGGGCCAGCGCGCGAGCGGCGAGTCCGAAGTTCTGCCCCGCGCCCAGGGCGCGGAAGGTGGCCCCGCCGCCGGGAAAGACGAGGAGTTCGTCGAAGTGCTCTGCGCGGTTGAGCGGGCTGTGCACGCGGAAACCACCGTAGCCGAGCGTGGCCGGCAGGCGCGGCGGCCGGAGCGCGCCGTAGTCGAACAGGCTCCCGACAAACGGGATGTCCTGGACATGGGTGGCGC
>JAEZSJ010000097.1 GCA_023443985.1 Verrucomicrobiota bacterium
GTCCGGCACCCACAACACCGCGAAACGCGGGCATTCCGTATCCACGATATTCATCCCGTCTTCTCCTCGAAGGCGACGACCTCGCCCCACCGCCCGCGTGCGACCGCAACCGCGAGCTCCTCCGCCAGCTCCGCCCGCGGCCGCCGGCGCCGCTCCAGCGGCCACGGCGTGGGCAGGACCACCCGCCACGGCACCGCCGGCACGAGCGGTTGCGCGGTCTGGACGAGCACGGCGCCGCCATGCTGCGCGGCCCGGTGCAGCCGGTGCCAGACCGTGCCAGGCAGGCGCCGCAGCACACCTTCGGCGCAACCGCGCAGGTCGAGCACCACCACCGCGTAGTTCGCATCCCGCACGAGCAGATCCGCCGCGGCGAGCGCCTGCCCGGAATTCGTGCAACGCACCCAGACGAGATGCTGCAGCTCGGCCGGCGGCACCGTCTCGGGCGCGAATGCATCGGCGGCGTCGACGAGCGCCACCCGCTGCCGCGCCGCCCGCGTCGTGTGCAGCAGCTGCGCCAGCACGGTCTGCCCCCCGCAGCCTGCCCCACCGACCACCAGCTCCGTCAACTGCCCCTGGGGCAGACCGCCGCCCAGCGTCTCATCGAGCGGCGCCACGCCGGTGGGCACACTCGCGGAAGCCCTCCCCGGCGGCGGGGAAAAGCGGGCGGCGAGCAACTGCCGCAGATCGGCGACTGACACGGGCGGGCGGGACATTGCAGAGGGACGGCATTCTCCACGGAGGTTCGGACATTCGCGGCATGCGGGCTCCGGGGCGGCAGGTCAGGCGATCCTCCGGCGCAGCACGCCCACCACCACGCCCTGGCACTCGAGCCGTGCCGGAACGATGTCGGCGTAACGCGGGTTCTCGGCCCGCAGCACCGGGCGGCCGCGCACCCGCACCAGCCGTTTGAGCGTCGAAGTGGTGCCGTCGACGAGCGCCGCGATGATGTCGCCCGGGCGCGGCTCGCGGCGTAGCAGCGCCACGATGTCCCCGTCGAGGATGTGGGCGCCGAGCATCGAGTCGCCCTGCACGCGCAGGGCCCACAGGTCGCGGCGGCGGGTGCGCGGCACGCCGAAGAACGCCGGATCGAGCGCGAGCGTCTCCTCCGCGAGTTGCTCCTGCTGCGTGGGCACGCCCGCCGGGATCGCGCCGAAGACCGGCACCTGGAAAAGGTGTCCCTGCACCTCCCGCGCCGTCACGCCCCAGCTGCCATCGACCAGTTGGGAGACCTGGCCCTTGGCCGCGAGCGCCTTGAGGTGGCAGCGCACGGAGTTCTGGCTCGCGAAGCCGAACTGCCGCTGGATCTCGCGGGTCGAGGGCGGGATCGAATGTTCCTCCTGGTGGGCGCGGATGAAGTCGACGACGGCCTGCTGGCGTTCGGTGAGCATACTGCTCAGTTGAGCAGTAGCGCGAAAAAGGCAAGCCCGACGACGCGGTGGCGCGGCCCGCGCCGGCCGGACCCGGCGGCGTTCACTCGGAACGCAGGGCGGTGAGCGGATCGACCTTGGTGGCGCGCCGCGCGGGGAACCAGCAGGCGAGCAGCGCGGCGAGGAAGAGCGTGGCCACCACGGCGAGCAGCGCGAACGCATCGATGCTTACGACCCGCGGCAGGAGCCCGGCCAGCAGCCGCCCCAGCGCCACCGCGCCCGCGAGCCCGAGCGCCGCCCCCACCGCGCAGAGCAGCAGTCCATGGCGCAGCACCAGTCCGAGCACCGCGGCAGGGCGCGCCCCGAGCGCGAGCCGGATGCCGAACTCGCCGGTGCGTTGCGCGACGAGGTTCGAGATCACCCCGTAGAGGCCGACCGCGGCAAGCGCCAGGCCGACCAGGGCGAAGGCCGAGAGCGCCCGGCCGGCGAGCACGAGATTGTGCTGCTCCTGGTCGACGATCTCGCGGACGGTGCCGCCGCCGGTCGCCGCGAGATCCGGGTCGATCTCGGCCAGGGCGCGCCGCAGCTGTTCGCCCAAGCCGGCCGGCGCCCGGCTGCGCAGCACCAGCCAGACATACGACCAGGGCTCGTGGGCGAGCGGCTTGTAGACCTGGAACGGCGTGGCGGGCGCGCGGGTGTTGGCGGCGCCGTCGACATCGCGCACGACCCCGACCACCTCGGCCCAGTAGGGCGTGCCGTTGTCCATGCTTCCGATACGCCGGCCGAGCGCGCTGGACCGGGGCCAGAGGGCGCGGGCGAGCGACTCGTTGATCACGATCACCCGCGGGCCGAGCGGGTCCACCTGCGGCTCGAACAGCCGGCCCTCGAGCAACGGGATGCCCAGGGCGCGGAAGTAGTCGGACGAGACCATGACGTGGAAGGCGGCGGGCAGCCGGGCATCGCCCGGGACCTGGCCCTCGGTCAGGACCTGCCGGTCGCCATTGTGGGAGAAGATCGGCAACGACGTGGCGATGGCGGCGCACTCGATGCCCGGGATGCGCTGGAGGCGCTCCTCGAGGCGGCGGTAGAGCATCGCGCGTTTCGGCTCGGTCTCATATTCCTCGCGGGTCTCCGGAATCGGCAGGACGGCCGCGGTGATGCGGTCGACATCCCAGCCGGGCTGCCGCTCGAGCAGCCGCGCGAACCCCCGCTGCAGGACCGCCGCGCCGCCCAGCAGCACGAGCGCGAGGGCCACCTCGGCCACGATGAGCAGCTGGCGCACCCGGTGGTGGACCCGGCCGGCGCTGGAGCCCCGCCCCTGCTGCTTGAGCGCCGAGTTCACATCGGCCCGCGAGGCGAACCACGCCGGCACCAGACCGAAGAGGACACCGGCGCCGAGCGAGACGAGGAACGTCAGGGCCAGGATCCGCAGGTCGAGGCCGAGGTGCAACGTGCCCGCGGCGCCGCCCACCACCAGGCTGCGGTCGACGATCCGGCTCAGGACGGTGGCCAGGACGACGCCGAGCACGCCGCCGGCGCACGCGAGCACGACCGCCTCGAGCAGCTGCTGCCGGATGAGATGGCCGCGGGAGGCGCCGAGGGCGGCGCGGATGGCGAGCTCGCGCAGCCGCGCGGTCGCGCGGGCGAGCTGGAGGTTGGCGAGGTTGGCGCAGGCGATGAGCAGCACAAAGCCGGCAAGGCCGAGCAGCATCCACGAGATGCGCTTGCTGAGCGTGTCCGTGAGGGCCTCGTGCAGCGGGACCGCGGTGCAGCGCAGTCCGGCATAGGATTCGGGATACTGGCGCGCCTGGGCGGCGACGACTGTCGCGAGTTCGGAGTCGATCCGCGCGGGCGGCACGCCGGGGGCGAGGCGGCCGACGAGCTCGAAGGCGCGATAGTCGCGCCACTCCATCTGGTCGCGGGTGAAGTTGAGCGGGCGCCAGAGCGCCGAGCCGCCCCAGAGCATCCGGTAGTCGAAGGCCGGGGGCATCACGCCGATGACTGTCACGACCGCGCCGTCGAGCCGCAGCGTGCGGCCGATCACCTCGGCGACGCCCCCGTAGCGCTGCTGCCAGAAGCGGTGGCTGAGCAGGACCACGTTGTTGCGCCCCGGCTGGAACTCCTCGGCGGTGAAGGCGCGGCCGAGCAGGGGGGCCACGCGGAACGTGGCGAAGAAATCCTCCGAGACGGTGGTCGCGCCCACGCGCTCCGCGGGCTGGCCCGGCTCGGCGATGCCGAACGCGGTGTGGCAGACCGCGGTGAGGGCCGCGAAGCCGGCGCGGCGTTCGCGGATCTCGACGAGCTCCGCGTAGGAGTAGGGCCGCGTGCCGCCATAGGCGGGCCGCGCGGTCACCTGTACCAACTCCTCGGATGCGGGAAACGGTGCCGGGCGGAACAGCAGGGCGTCGACCACGGTGAACATCGCCGAGTTCACGCCGATACCGAGGGCGAGGGTGAACAACGCGATCGCGGTGTAGCCGGGCGACTTGGCGAGGGAACGGAGCGCTTGGCGGAGCTGGGGGAACATCGGGGTGCGGAGCGTGGGACGATCGGCCGCGCCCGGGCGAAGCGCGCGGCAGGGAAGCTCGCCGCGAGTCTCGCCGGTATCCCGTGCGCGGCAGCGTTTCCCTGAGGCTAATTGTAGATCCGCGGCCCGGCGATCGCGGGGTCTCCCCCACCCCTGCGGTCATCCCGCCGCTGCCGCCCCGGGGGCCGGGTGGGCCGGCGGGGCGGAGCGGCTGCACTCACCGGGCGGCATCAAGCTGGAAGAACTCCATCGAGCGACGCAGGCGCTGCGCTTCGGCGGTGAGGGTGTCGGCGGCGGAGGCCATCTCCTCGGCCGCCGCCGCGTTCTGCTGGATGATCTTGTCGAGCTGCTGGACCGACTGGCTCGCCTGCTCCGCGCCGGTGCTCTGCTCGCCGCTGGCCGAGGAGATCTCCTGCACCAACACGGCGGTACGGCGGATCGAGGGCACCAACTGGGCGATACGTTCGCGCGTGCTTCGCGCCAATCCCACGCTGCCGTTGGAAAGCTCCCCGATCTCGGCGGCCGCGCCCCGGCAGCGTTCCGCGAGCGTGCGGACCTCGCCGGCCACGACCGCGAAGCCCTTGCCATGGTCACCGGCGCGCGCGGCTTCGATCGCGGCGTTGAGCGCGAGCAGGTCCGTCTGGCGTGCGATCTCCTCGATGACGGAGATCCGGCTGGCGATGTCCTCCATCGCCTTCGTGGTGCGCTCCACGGCAGCTCCGGCCTCGCTCGCCTCGGTCGCCGCGCTCTGGGCGATGTTCTCGGTCTGCCGGGCGTTGTTGCTGCTGGTGGCGATGCTCGCCGAGGACTCCTCGAGGGTGGCGGACATCTCCTCGACTGCGGCGGCCTGGGTCGAGGCGCCGTCGGCGAGCTGCGAGGCGCTGGCCGTGAGCTGCGTGCTGCCGTGGGCGACCTGCGCGGCGGCGGTGCCGACCTCGGCGACGATTCGTCTCAAGTTTTCCACCATGCTTTGCAGCGCCTGGCCGAGGGTGTCCCGCGCCGAGGCCAACGGCACATCGTGGCGGAGGTCGCCGGTGCCGATGGCCAGCGCGAGGCGGGCCTTCGCCTCGAGCGCCTCGGCCATGCGGTTGGCGGTGGCCGCCAGCTGGGCGGTCTCGTCGGTCGAAGCCACGGTGATCCGCGTGGCCAGATCGCCCTGCGCGATCGCGTCGAGGCCCTCGACCAGACGGCCCACCGGTTGGGCGATTCCCCGGGCGAGCCGCAGGCTGGCGAGGAGCCCGACGCCGATCGCGGCCAAGCCCGTCCCCAGGATCCACCAACACATGCGCAGGAGCGCGTCGCTGGAGGCGATCTGGGCGTCCTGATAGTCCGCCCGGTCGGCCAGCCCCACGATCGCCCAGTTCCAGGCCGGAAACGCCGCAGCCGCGGCCACCAACTCCGCCGCGGGACGACCGCCGCTCCCGGCCAGGGTGAACCGGCTGGTGGTGGTGCGGCCGTCGGCCAAGCCGTTCAGGGACTGCAACACCGGCGCGATCACCGACCGGCCGGCCGGATCGCGCCAGGCGAGCAGATCCTCGCCCGGCTTCTGGTCGGGGCGCCCCACCACCAGCCGCCCGCGCTGCTCGCCGGCGAGCGGGACGACGAAAATGTATCCGTTCGTTCCGATGCGGTTGCGCTGCACGAGCTCGTGGAAGCCGGCGTTCACCTCGGACCACGGCACGCCGACATAGAGCATGCCGATGACCCGTGTGCGGTCGGCGTTCCAGAGCGGCTCGTACACGGTGGTATGCCAGTCGTTCACGACAAACGCCCGTCCGCGGAAGGGATTCCCCGCGAGCACGCTGGCGATCACCGCATTCTCCCGCCCCTCCGCGTCGCGGCGCGGGATGAAGGTGCCGATGGCGCGCTTGCCCTCGAGCGTGCGCACGCTCGTGCAGACGCGGATCATGTCGCCGTCGTCGTTCATGCGCTGGAAGACCGTGCAGAAGTCGCGCGTGGAGCGGGTGATCTCGTCGACCACCGGAGACGGGGTCGTGAAGTCGCCCGCCTGCCCGAGCCAGCGCGTGCCGATGCGCATCTCCGGCAGCTCGAGGGTGTGGACCTCGCGGGTGTTCTGGTTCACCGCCTGCCAGCGCACCGGCTGTTCGCCGGTGTTCAGGCCGCCCCCGGTCGCAACCAGTTCCCGCACGAGCCCGAGGTTGTATTCGAGGCGGTCCTGCGTGCGGGCCTCGAAGTGCCGGCAAAGCTGCTGGATCGTGAGCACGGCCTTCTCCGCATCCAGCGGAGCCTGACGATCGAAGAGTTCGGTGAGCCTGTCCTGGAGGCGGCTTTTTTGGGCCCAGGTGACGGCGAGCAGGGCGACGATCGTGGTCGCGACCAGTCCGATACCCAGGATGCTGACCTTGGCGCTGATTTTCATGATGGACGACTGGAGGGAGTCGCTCCGGAAGGCAGAGCGACCAAGCCGACGCCCGGGGGGCTGGGTGCGGATACGGACGGAAGCGCCCTAATCGGTCCGTTCGGCCGAAGATTGAGTTCGGACCCGATTGTTGGACACAACCCGCCGCCGTCTTTCGTACTAGAAAGGGAAAACCAACCGCCGCGGCGAGACGGACGGGATCCGTGGCGCGGCCGCAGGCGGCGCCTCCTTCGATCCCACGATCTGCGGGGCCCGTTTCACGCCGGGACACCGGTCGAGGGTCCGTATCCCGAAGCCGGTGTCAGGATTTGTACTTTCCCGCACAGACGACGTAAGTCTTCCCGTCGCTCCCGACGACCCGGGTGAAGTAGGTCATCTTGGGGTAGAACACCGTGTCGCCGGGCTTCTGGTAGGTGTAGAAGACCCAGCCGGTCCCCTCCTTGAGCGCCCGGTCCACGATCTCATCGCGGAAGGCCTTTCCTTTCACGTCGGGTTTGCCCTTGAACGATTGCCCCACCAACTCGGTCCGCGGGTGCGCCACCATTGTGACTGCGGAATCGTACACAAAGACGTAGAGCGTGGGATTGACGGCGTCCGTGTACGGCGCCTCGCCTTTGTTGATCGCCGCCACGACAGCAGCCGCGTCTTTCGTAAGCGCAGTGCAGGTGAGCTTCACCAACCCGGTCACTTGGGCATCGGTGATCTGTTGTTCGAGGTCTTTGTCGCCGTCCGCGGCGGGAAGCGGCGCAACCAGCGCCATGACAACCGGGAACACGGCAAGAATGAAGCGGAGTGTTTTCATGGACAATACGGGGTTCGGCCATGGGACATTGTCACCTACCCGCGACCACGAGGTCGTGGCCGTGGGACGTCGGTTATCGGTCCCGCCGCCGCCTTCTTGAGCCGCGCGGTGCCCGCCGCGCCCTCGAGGAGCGTCGGCCCCGTTCCTCCACCAGCCGCGGCGCCAGTGCGCGGGCTCAGTGGCCGCCCGGCTGGGCGGCGGGCGCGATGCGGATTCCGCCCCCGGAGGTATCTGCGCGCAGCCGGCCGCCGCCACCGTTCAGCTTTCCGGACACATGGTCGGAATCCTTCTTGTGCACCGTGAAGTCCGCAAAACCGTCCATCCGCACCCGACCGCCGCTCGTGTCGCCCACGACGTCGAGCTTGGCCGCGGGATCGACGCCGACGTGGATCGAACCGCCGGAGGTGTCGAGATTCACGTCGGTGGCCGCGGCTCCGACGTAGTCCACCGTGATGCTGCCGCCGGAGGTGTCGGCGCGGAGCCGGCCGAGCGCGCGGCGCACCTGGATCGAGCCGCCGGACGTGTCGAGGTTCAGGTCGTCGCCGCCCGCGACCTTGATCGAACCGCCGGAAGTGTTGGCGCGCACAGCGGCGGTCATCTCGCCGTCGATGGCGATGGATCCGCCTGAAGTGTCCAGATCGAGTCGGACATCGGCGGGCACCGTGATCTCCGCGGCAAATGAGACGCGGTCGCCGGCGCCCCACCGGAAGCTCAGCGACTTCTTCGGCTTCGCCACCAGGCGGACCGTGTCGCCGTCCTGCGCGCAGGAAACCTCGTATTGTTCGAGCACGGTGTCGGCCTCGGCCTCGCTGTCGGACCGGAACTTCTGTTTGAGGACGATTCGCGCCGAACCGGCGGGCCCGACCGTCGTGCGGATCGGGGCGCCGCTCAGGTCCGCCTTCACGACGGAGCCGGCGGCGACGGTGAAACTCTTGTCGAGGGTGCGCTCGAGCGCGGCCTGGGCGGGAAGCGCCAGGAGGGCGCTCGGCAGCAACAACGAACACAGGAATCGCAGGGAGAGGTGCATGCCGTGAAAACCCGAACCGCGGGCACAAGTTGCAGAGAATTTGAGCTACGTGGCGACCGCGCGCCGGCCGGTGCCTCCGCCGCCCGCGGGCACGGAGGCACCGGCGGATCCCGCCGTTCAGAGGCGCACCCGCCGGCCGGTCCGTGCCGCTTCGTAGAGCGCCGTGATGATCTGCAGGTCGCGCCGGCCCATCTCCGCCGGTGAGAGCGAAGGCACGCCGGCGCGGATCGCCTCCGCGATGCCGTCGATCTGCGCCGCCTGCTGGTGCGCATCGGAGCGCGGCAACGGTCCGCGGCCGGTGCGGCCGACCAGCCCGCTGTAGCTGTAGGCCGGCTCGAGCTCCACGAAGCCCGCCGGAGCCTCGGCGCGGAACCGGTTCGACCCGGTCTCGTAGCTCGTCGTGCCGGCGCAGGTGGCGCCGTTGGCGAACTCAAGGGTGAAGTCGAGTGTCTCCTCGACCTCGCGGAAAACCTCCGGCCGGCGCTTCGGCGGTTCGACGGCCGTCACCGCCACCGGTGCTCCGGCCGCCGCCATGCAGGCGGCCTGTATCACGTAGATGCCCACATCCATGAGCGGACCGCCGCCGCCGATTTTCTTGTCCAGACGCCAGCCGCCGCCGCGGTGCCGGAAGCCGAACCCGCCGCTCATTGTGCCGAACGCCCCGAACTCCTCCGTCCGGGCGAGTCGTTTCACCTCCTGCCATGCCGGCTCGTACTGCAACCGGTAGCCGAGCGAGAGATGGACGCCCGCGGCGCGGCAGGCGGCGATCATCGCATCGCACTCGGCCACCGAGACGGCCATCGGCTTCTCGCAGATGACGTGTTTGCCGGCACGCGCCGCGCGGATCGTATGTTCGGCATGCAGGCCCGGCGGAGTGACGACGTACACGATGTCGATCGCGGGGTTCTCGGCGAGCCGGTCCATCGTCGCATAGTCGTAGATGTTCTCCGGGGGCAGCCGGTGTTCGCGTCTCCATCGCTCCGCCTTCTCCGGCGTGCCGGTGACGACACCCGCCAGCCGGCAATGGCGCGAACGTTCGAGCGCCGGTGCGAGTTGGTTGGTGGCGTAGCTGCCGAGCCCGACGAGGGCGACGCCGAGTTTGCGCGCGGGCGCCTCCACGGGCGCGGCGGCAGCGAACGCGTGGCGGCCCAAGGCAAGCCCGGCGGCACCGAGGGCGAGCTGGGCGAGGAACGAGCGGCGGCCGGGAAGCGGCACGGATGAGGTGGTCATGCGGCGAAGGAGTGGCTGGGTTGGCGAGTGCCGCCACTGCGGCGGCGTTATCCAGAGGCGGGCGCGGCGTGGGGGAAACGCGGTTTGGCGGGCAACGTGTCGAACTTCGTCGAAATGTCATCTGCCGCTTGCGCCGGGCCGCGCCGACCGGGGCGGTGGGGCCGGCGCCTCCACTTGTTTCACGGACGGAGCGATCCCGCCGAACCCGAGGGCCTCGGACCCACGCACGGCTCGCGTGGGAGGACGTTCGCACGGCACCTGCGGGTGGGCCGCAAAACGTTTTTCCCGTGTGCGTAAGGATTCACTGAAGCCGGCGGCGGGCGTGCCGATGAGAGGTTGCCACCCTGAACCAATCCGCCCCGCCTCCATGCCGCCGCCGCTTACCGAGAACACATTCAAGGAGTCCATCGAACACGCCGTCGCGAACGTGTTCCATACGATGCTCCAGAAGTCCGCCGCGCCGGTCCACGGCGCGTCGCCGCTGCCCACCACCGAACCGTGGGTGAAGCCCGACGATCTCGCGGGCACGATCGCGGTCGGCAGTGTTGGTTTCGCCGGCGATATCTGCGGCCTCGTCTACCTCTACCTTTCCGAGACGTTCGCCCACCTCGCCATGCAGGGCATGCTCGGCATGACCGCCGAGGAGGTCGTCGGCGCCGGCCGCGAGGTCGCCTCCGATGTGATCGGCGAGCTCACGAACATGACCGTCGGCGTGTTCAAGAACCGGATCCACGACCTCGGCTACCCCTGCAAACTCACGATCCCGACCGTCGTCTGGGGCAGCAACATCGCCATCCAGCCGACCCGCGGCACCGTGCGCCGAACCTACATCTTCCAGGTCGACGGGCACAGCGTCATCGCGGACCTCATCTTCAAGGAGAGCTGACCCGCCATGCCCAAGATCCTCACCATCGACGACTCCAAGACGATCCGGATGATCATCCAGCGAGCCTTCAAGGAGTACGACTGCACCGTGCTCGAGGCCGCCAACGGCGACGAGGGCCTCAAGGCCGCCGCCGAGCACAAACCGGACCTCGTCATCCTCGACATCACCATGCCGCAGATGGACGGCATCCAGATGCTCACGCAACTCCGCGAGCGGGGCGATCAGACCCCCGTCGTGATGCTCACCGCCGAGGGCGGCGCCTCGAGCGTCCAGCGCGCCCAGGGCCTGGGCATCGCGGACTACATCGCGAAGCCGTTCCAAAACGAGGCGCTCGTCGAGAAGGTCGCGAAGGTCATCCCCCTCGCCAAGAAGGCCGCCTGACCATCCGCGCGTCGCCTCGCGCTCGCACATACGCAACGTCCGCGGCCCGTGCGGCCGCCACGGCAGAACGATCGTCACGCCCGCCCCGCTAGGACTGCGGGCTTCTCTGCGACGCCGCCCGCCGGCCCCGGCGCGGAAGCGCCGAGCACCAGCCGCCGCGAGCGCGCCGAGGCGGCGCGGGGAAAGGGCCGCAGCACGGGCTGGTGGAAGCACCACCCGCGCAGCTCGGCATGCCCCGGCTTACTTCATGTGCTCGTGGATGAACGGCGCGATCGCCTCCGCCCATCGCTTCAGCCCCTCCTCCTTGAGGTGGAGCTGGTCGGGGGAGATCTCACGCGGAAGCCGACCGTCCACCTCGAGGAAACGGTCGCCGATGTCGCGGACGAAGATCGAGCTGCCGTCATCGATCTCAGCCACGAGCTCGTTGATCCGCCTGATTTTCGCGCGGATCGGCGAGTTCGGGTCCTCGTCGCGCGGAAACACGCCGAGCACCAGGATCTTCGCAGCCGGATAGGCCGCATTCAATCTCTTGGCACAGGCGATGATGCCGCGGGCGGTGTCCGCGACATCGCGCGGGGTGGTGTGGATGTTGTTCGTCCCGATCGACAGCACCACGACCTTCGGCTGGATGGTGCCGATCTCGCCGTTGTCGAGCCGCCAGAGCAGGTTCTGGGTGCGGTCGCCACCAACCGCGAAATACGCCGGGGCATAGCGCCCAAACTCGGTCTTCCACGACTCGCTCCAGCGGGCCGCGCCCAACAGCGAGTCACCATGAAAGACCAGCTTCGCCTCGCCTTTCGCCGCGATGGCCGAGAACTCCGCGTGCAGGCCGTCCCATTCGGCTTTCGGCATCCAGCTGAAGTCGCGGTCGCGCGGTACGGGATCGATCGGGTCGCTCGGCGGGGGCGCAGGTTCCTCCGCCCAAATCGTCGACACCAGCGTGCCGGCCAAGACGGTTGTCCAGACGAAGCGAAGGAGAGTTTTGACGACGAGGTTCATATCCCCTCTTCGGATCGCTGGCGCCGCAGTTGAGGGTGGCGCGCCGCGGGCGTCCCATTTCCGGGAGCGTGTCGTCCCCCGGGTGCATCGCGGCCACGCCACGCCGCTCCGCCCCGGCCGCCCTTTCCTGTTGTCCATCACCGGCTTCCCGCACCGTGTGCAGCTTGGCACACGCCGTGCGCTAGGAGGGGAAACAACGCACCATGAAAACGACCCGTTTTCTCCTCCTCGCCCTTCTCGGCCTGCTCGGCGCCGCGTCGCTCGCCTCCGTCCTTCTCGCCGTCAGCCTCCCGCTCGCTCCACTGTTCGAATACACCGTCGGCACCCTGGTCACCGCCGGACTGTTCACGATCCAGTTGGGCACGGAGCGCGCCGCGCTGTCCACCCGCTCCACGGCGCCGCGGTCCCGCCGCGTCCGCGACCGCGCAGGCCGGACCTCCTTGGCGCACGCCGTCTGACTTCCGCCGACCCGGGTTCCGCCGCCCGTTCTGCGGACTGCGACGGGATCCGATCGACGCTCCTTTGCCTGACAGTAGTTGGTGATTGCTAGTTGGGACACCCCGCCGCCGCCCGCCGCGGCGGCGGGGCTGTGGGCCGGAGCCCGGATGACCTCCGCCCGCTCCGGTTCCCCTGCGCATCGCGCAAGTTTCGGACCACCACCCCGCCACCGCACACCGATTGACTCGTCCCGCGCCCCTCAACACGCTCGCCCGTAGCGCTCCTCCCCGACTCATGACCACGCCCAACTGCCCAGCCGGCCGCATCCTCATCGCCGACGACCAACCCGACATCCTCGAAGCCCTGCGCCTGCTCCTCAAGGGCGAGGGATATCAGGTCGAGACGGTGAAGACGCCGCAGGGCGTCGTGAAGGCCCTCGAGTCGCGCGACTTCGACCTGCTGGTGATGGACCTCAACTACACCCGCGACACCACTTCCGGGCAGGAGGGCCTCGATCTGCTCCAGCGCATCCGTAATCTCGACACCACGCTGCCCGTCGTCGTCATCACCGCGTGGGGCACGGTCGACATCGCCGTCGAGGCCATGCGCCGCGGCGCGCGCGACTTCGTCACCAAGCCCTGGGACAACGCCCGCCTGCTTGCCACCGTCGCCACCCAGATCGAGCTGGCTTCCGCCGTGCGCCGCTACCAGCGCCTCGAGCAGGAGAACGAGGTTCTCCGGGGCAAGGGCGGACCGAAGCTCATCGCCGACTCCCCCGCGATGCGCCCGGTCCTCGAGCTGATCTCCCGCGTCGGCCCCTCCGATGCGAACGTCCTCATCACCGGCGAAAACGGCACGGGCAAGGGCGTCGTCGCCGAGGCGCTCCACGCCGTCTCGCCCCGCGCGCGCAAGCCGCTGCTCACCGTCAACATGGGCGGCCTGCCCGAGGGCATCTTCGAGAGCGAGCTGTTCGGCCACGTGAAGGGCGCCTTCACCGACGCCAAGGCCGACCGCGCCGGCCGCTTCGAGCTCGCCGACGGCGGCACGCTCTTTATGGACGAGATCGGCAACATCCCGCTCTCGCAGCAGAACAAGCTCCTGCGCACGCTCGAGACCGGCGAGTTCGAACGCGTCGGCTCCTCGCGCACCCAGCGCGCCAACGTCCGCATCGTCTCCGCCACCAACGCCGATCTCGCCGCGGAAGTCACCGCCGGCAAGTTCCGCCAGGACCTCCTGTTCCGCCTCAACACGATCGAGATCCACCTGCCGCCGCTGCGCGAGCGCCCCGAGGACATCCCGCTGCTCGCGCACCATTTCCTGAAGGAGCACACCGAGCACTACCGCAAGCTGGTTACCGGCTTCGAGGACAGCGCAATCGGCGCCATGAAGTCCTGTCCGTGGCCCGGCAACGTCCGCCAACTCGACCACGCCGTCGAGCGCGCCGTGCTCATGTGCCAGGGCAAGGCGATCCGCGCCGCCGACCTCGGTCTGCAGGCTGGGGCCGAGGCCGCCGCCCGCGTCGACGAGATGAGTCTCGAGGAAGTGGAGGCGTTTCTCATCAAGAAGGCGCTCGCCCGCCACGAAGGCAACGCCCGCAAGGCCGCCGAGGCCCTCGGCCTGAGCCGCTCCGCCTTCTACCGCCGCCTCGAGCGGTACGGGCTGTGAGCCATGCCGATCTTCAAGAGCGGCCATACTGAGATCGAAAACCTCCGCCTGGAGGCTTCGTCCGACCATCTGCGCAGTTTCTTCCGCGTTCGAATCCGCGAGTGGAGGCATCCGCTGTACAGCGGTGAGTGTTTCACGATCGGTGTCTTCGACGACCTGATCGACGCGATCACGCCGGAAACCGCGTTCGCGCTTCTTCCAACTGCAATCGCGATCGCTCAAGAATCGTCGGGGTCGGAAATCCAAACCACTGCGCTCGCCCTCATCGAGGATCTCGCCCGGAAATCGGATACAACCGAAATCCCGGCCGGACTGTCGGATCTACTCCGATCCATGGATTCGACGCAACCACACGAGGCCCGCCAAGCCATCGCCGGAATCCAGACGTGGTACCGCTGCGGCAACCCCAATATTCCTGCCGCGAAGGCGCCTTTGACGCCCTGAGGCGGTACCGCTCTCCACCACGCCTCTCTGGTCACCACCTCCGCGACACCCCGATTCCCCGTGCCTCCCAGCCCCCAGCCCCGTCGCCCCAGACGTGAATCCCCCTTCGACCGGCGCCTGCTCTGGCTGGTGCTCGGCTCGGGTGCGCCGGCGATCGCAACCGCGATGACGCTTCTTCTGGTGGACGACTTCACCACGCGCACCCGCTGGACGCTCGGCGTGTTCATCGTCGGGTGCTGGTTCTTCGGTGCGTTGCTCGTGCGCGAGAAGGTCGTCCGCCCGCTCCAGACCATCGCCAACCTGCTCGCCGCGCTGCGCGAGGGCGATTTCTCGATCCGCGCGCGCCGCCTGCCGCCCGACGACCCGGTCGGCGGCGTGCACGCCGAGATCAACTCCCTCGGCACCGTCCTCCGCGAGCAGCGCCTCGTCGCCATGGAGGCCACCGCGCTCCTGCGCACCGTCATGGCCGAGATCGATGTCGCCATCTTCGCCTTCGACGAGACCGGCCTGCTGCGCCTCATCAACCGCTCCGGCCAGGAGTTGCTCGCCCAGCCGGCCGAGCGCGTCATCGGCCGCAGCGCCGCCGAACTCGGCCTCGAGACCTGCCTCGACGGCGAGGCCACGCGCGTCCTGCCGCTCACCTTTCCCGGCGGCCAGGGCCGCTGGGGCATGCGCCGCACCTCGTTCCGCGAACGCGGCCTGCCGCACCAGCTCATCGTCATCGCCGACCTCACCCGCGCCCTTCGCGACGAGGAGCTCAAGGCCTGGCAGAAACTCGTGCGCGTGCTCGGCCACGAGCTCAACAACTCCCTCGCCCCCATCAAATCCCTCGCCGGCAGCCTCGGCACGATGCTCAAGCGCAAGCCCGCCGACTGGGAGGCCGACATGCAGCACGGCCTCGAGATCATCTCCACGCGCGCCGAGGGCCTCGCGCGGTTCATGGAGTCCTACGCGCGGCTCGCGCGCCTGCCCCAGCCCACCCTCGCGCCCGCCGACCTCTGCGCCGTCATCCGCCGCGCCGCCTCGCTCGAGACCCGCGCCCCCGTCCACCTCGCCGACTGTCCGCCGCTCTCGATCGAGATCGACGCCGCGCAAATCGAGCAACTGCTCATCAACGTGCTCAAGAACGCCGCCGAGGCCGCACGCGAGACCGGCGGCGCCGTACACGTGAACTGGTCGACCACCGCCAACGAGGCCGTGGTCCAGATCGCCGACGACGGCCCCGGCATCGCCAACCCGTCGAACCTTTTCGTGCCGTTCTTCACCACGAAGCCCGGCGGCTCCGGCATCGGCCTCGTGCTCTGTCGCCAAATTGTGGAGAACCACGGCGGCGCCTTCACGCTCACGAACCGCACCGACCGCACCGGCGGCGTCGCCACGATCCGACTACCCCTTCGGCGCCCCCCCGCCGCCTAGCCCCACCCCGCCGACGGACGGCCCCGTGGCGCGACTCATCAGACCGCGCCCGGCCGGCGCCGCGGGCAGGGGGATGCGTGGCCAGCGATCGGCCACCGCAGCGGGCACCCCGAGGTCTCGGCTTCGCTGTCCTGCTCAGGCGAACGCCCCCAAAAAGGGTCTGCTCCGCCGCCGCACGCCCTCCGGTTGCCCCGCCCAGCCCTCCCGCGCCCCCGCCCGGCCCGCCGGCCGGAATTCAAGTTGGCTCTACCTCGCCGGTCGCGAAACTACGCCCGCAACCCCGCCGCACCCAACCTCTCAACGAGACGCCTACTCATGCGCTTCCTCGCCCTGGTCCGTCCGTTCGCCGCGTTCGCGCTGCTCTCCCTCGCCCTCCGCAGCCTCGCCGCCCCGCAGCAACTCGCCCCGGGCGCCGAGCTGAAGCTTGAACTCTCCCCCACCGCCCCCAAGGCCGAGTTCACGTTCGCCAACGACGCCACCCGTCTCCTCGCACTACGCGTCGCCACGGCCGCAGGTACGAACGCCGTGCGCTTCAAGGCCAAGGCGTCCGCCCAATTCGGCGCCTATACCGCCGGCAGCGACTTCGGCTGGAACTTCGACCCCGCTCGGGCCGCCAGCCAACTCTGGGATACGCTTCCGCACCTGCCCGCCACCTGGCAGATCGAGGTCGCCATCAACGGCAAACCCACCGGCCCCGTCTCCCTCACCGTCCGCCTCGAAGACCAAGGTGCCGCGCCGGAGATGCGCTGGGGCGACGCGCCCGGCACGCTGCTCGTGCGCAATGCCGGCCAATCCCGTCTCTCCGCGTTGCCGGAGCCGAACCTCAAGCTCCGCCACCCACTCTACAAGTCCGGCACCGTCGCGCCCGACATCACCCCAGCCGGCGATGCACTCTTCCGCCTCCCCGCCGGCATCTGGCAACTCGCCGCGGCCGGCGGCGAGGGCGTGGCCGAACTGCGCTCCGCGTTGATCCCCGTCTCCAGCGGCGGCGAGACCGTCGTCGACTGGCCGCAGATGCGCGCCCTCGAAGGCGAGGAGTCCAAGGGCCTCTCCGAACTCGTCCTGCGCGACGTCACCGCCGACGGCGCCACCGGCACGATGCTCGTCGCCGCACCGATGTTCGCCGAGGCGCCGAAACCCGAGAGCGTGCGCATCCTCGAGGGTGGCCAACCGGGCGAAGTGCTCTCGGTCGAGCCGATCCCGGCCAAACTCCACGTGGTCGTGCTCTTCGACTCCTCGTTCTCGATGCGGAAGATCTTCGGCGAGGCGCAGAACGCCGCGCTTCGCTTCGTCGAGCAACTCCCGCCCGACTGCACCGTCGATTTCTTCGACTTCGACACGAAGGTGAAGGAACTCGCCGCCCCCGACCGAGCCGCTCTGCTCGACGCCATCCGTGGCATCAAGTCCGACGGCTCCACCAAGCTCTACGACTCGATCATGAAGGGCCTGCCGAAGTGCGCCGCCCACCGCCGCAGCGCCGTGGTTGTCTTCACCGACGGCTTCGACGCCCAGGTCGAGGATCCCGGCTACGGCAGCCGCGCCTCGCAGGAGCAAGTGTTCGAAGCCGTCACGACTTCGAAGATACCGCTCTTCACCATCGCCTACGGCGAGAAACCCGACGAGCAGACGCTCCAGCAACTCGCGACGCTCTCCGGCGGCGCCTACTACCGCGCGCAGGCCGACACCATCGGCACCGTCTTCGACCAGAT
>JAEZSJ010000164.1 GCA_023443985.1 Verrucomicrobiota bacterium
CCCGATCCCGGGCAACGACGACGCCGTGAAGTCGGTGCGCATCATCACCGACACGATCGTCGAGGCGATCCAGGCCGGCCTGGCGCAGCGTGAGACCCGCAAGGCCACCCGCGCCGCCGAGCAGAAGGCCGCCGCCGCCGCCGCGCGCGCCGCCGCTGTCGACCTCTCGAAGGTCGAGGTGCCCGCCGCCGCCAAGGAGCTCGTCGAGGAAGTGGTCGGTGGCGACGAGACCCCGGTTCCCGCCGGTGCCACCGCCGCGCCGGCCAAGAAGCGCCCCGCGGCCCCCCGCCGCCCCGCCGCCAAGAAGGCCGAGCCCAAGGCCGAGCCGAAGGCCGAGTAATCGCCGCCCCGCCTGTTTCAAAACATGAGCACTCCCATTACCGCCTCCCTCGTCAACACCCTGCGCGAAAAGACCGGCGCGGGCATGATGGACTGCAAGAAGGCCCTCGTCGAAGCGAACGGCAACATCGACGAGGCCGAGACGATCCTCCGCAAGAAGGGTGTCGCCTCCGCCGCGAAGAAGGCCGGCCGCGCCGCCAACCAGGGCCTGATCGAGAGCTACATCCACCTCGGTGGAAAGATCGGCGTGCTGGTCGAGGTCAACTGCGAGACCGATTTCGTCGCCAAGACCGACGACTTCAAGAACTTCGTCAAGGACCTCTGCATGCAGGTCGCCGCGGCGAACCCGCTGTACGTGACCCGCGACCAGGTGCCCGAGGCCGAGCTGGCCAAGGAGCGCGAGATCGCCGCCTCGCAGGTGGCCGGCAAGCCGCCCGCCGCGATCCAGAAGATCGTCGAGGGCAAGCTCGAGAAGTACTTCCAGACGATCTGCCTCATGGATCAGCCGTTCGTGAAGAATCCGGACGTGACCGTGAAGGATCTGCTCACCGAGCGCATCGCGAAGCTCGGCGAGAACATGCTCATCCGCCGTTTCGTCCGCTTCCAGCTCGGCGCCTGAGCGCCGGCCGGAGCCTGAATCGAAGTTTCCACGACGGGCGTCGTCCACACGGGCGACGCCCGTTTTGCTGTCCGGAGGCGTGGGCGGGCGCACTGCCGGGCGACCGGGCCGGGCGGCGCCCCGCGGACCGGGGCGCTGCGGGTCAGGCCGGCTTCGGCTCGTGCTCGTCGTCGTGGCGGAGCTTCTTGGCGGCGAGGTAGGCGTACATCGCGGGGATCACGTAGAGCGTGAGGAAGCCCGAGAAGAGCAGCCCGCCGACGACAGCCACGCCGAGCGAGGTGCGGCTGCCGCTGGAGGTGCCGATGTTCAGGGCGATCGGCAGGATGCCGAGGATCGTCGAAAGGCTCGTCATCAGGATCGGGCGGAACCGCTGCACGGCCGCGTCGTGCACGGCGGCGAGCCGGTCGAGGCCGCCGTGGCGGCGCTGGTTGGCGAATTCGACGATGAGGATGCCGTTCTTGGTGACCAGGCCGATGAGCATGATGATGCCGATCTGGCTGAAGACGTTCAGCGTGAGTCCGGTGAGCCAGAGCGAGAGCACGGCGCCGGCGATGGAGAGCGGCACTGTGAGCAGGATGATCAGCGGGTCGCGGAAGCTCTCGAACTGCGCGGCGAGCACGAGGTAGATGAGCACGAGGGCGAAGAGGAACGCGAAGAGCAGGCTGCGTGAGCTGTCGAGGAAGTCGCGCGACTGGCCGGCGAGGTCGGTCGTGATGCTCTCGGGCAGCTGGGCGGCGGCCACCTCGTCGAGCGCGGCCAACGCCTGGCCGAGCGTGTATCCGGGCGCCGGAGTGCCCGAGAGCGTGGCGGAGACGAAACGGTTGTAGCGGAAGATGGCGGGCGGGCCGACGGTCTCCTCGAGGGTGGCGAGGTTGTCGAGCGGCACGAGGCGGCCCGAGCGGCTGCGCACGTGGAGGCGGCGGAGGTCGTTGGGCTCGTTGCGGTCGACGCGCGCGACCTGGCCGATCACCTGGTATTGGCGCCCGTCCATGACGAAGTAGCCGAAGCGGGTCTCGCCGAAGGCGAGCTGGAGGGTGCGGCCGATATCGGCGATGCTGATGTCGAGCTCGGCAGCCTTGGCGCGGTCGATGCGCACGCTCAGCTCGGGGCGGGTGATCTTGAGGTCGAAGTCGGCGAAGCGCAGCTCGGGGCGCTGGCGGGCGGCGTCGAGGAACTTCGGCAGGATCTCGCGCAGGGCGTCGAAGTCGGGGGCCTTGAGGACGTACTGGACAGGCTGGCCGCCGAAGCGGCTGCCGATGGTGGGCGGCTGGGTGGGGCGGCCGAACAGCGCGTCGAACCGGAGCAGGTCGTTCGAGACCTGGTCGAAGATCTCCTGCTGCGAGCGGGTGCGCTGGTCGGGCTCCACCAGATAGATGTTCTGCATGCCGTTGTTGGCGCCGCCCCAGCCGGCGACGGAGAACGTGCGGTGGATCTCGGGCACGGCATCGGCGAGCTGGAGCGCGTAGGCATCGATCCGTTCGGCGGTGTACTCGTAGGTGGCACCCTCGGGGGCGCTGAACTGGACGCGCAGGTTGGAGCGGTCCTCGAGCGGCGCGAGTTCCGAGGGCAGGCGGAGGCCCACGACCACGATGACGGCCGCGCAGGCGGCGAAGAGCGGCCAGCTCATCCAGCGGTGGCGGAGGAACGCGCCGAGCGAGCGCCGGTAGCCTTCGGTGAGGCGGCGGAAGAACGGCTCGGTCCAGCGGTGGAACCGGCTGTGTCGGCGCTCGTGCTTGAGGATGAACCGGCAGAGCATCGGCGAGAGCGTGAGCGCGACGAACGACGAGATGAGCACCGCGCCGGCGACCACGACGCCGAACTCGCGGAAGAGCCGGCCGGTGAGGCCGGACATGAACAGGATCGGCACGAAGACCGTGGCGAGGGTGATGGTGGTGGAGATGACCGCGAAGAAGATCTCACGGATGCCGTGGACCGCCGCGGCATAGGGGCGGGCGCCGTCCTCGACCTTGGTGTAGATGTTCTCGAGGACGACGATGGCGTCGTCGACCACCAGGCCGATCGCGAGCACGAGCGCGACGAGGGTGAGCACGTTGATCGTGAACCCCGCCAGGTACATGATGAAGAACGACGCGACGAGGGAGACGGGGATCGCCAGCACGGGGATGGCGGTGGCGCGCCAGTCGCGCAGGAACACGTAGATGATCAGGGCGACCAGGATGAAGGCGATCAGGAGGGTCTCGCCCACCTCGGAGATCGCGCGCCGTACCGAGGTGGTGAAGTCGTAGCCGAGGTCGAGCACGAGGCCCTCGGGCAACTCGGCCCGGATGCGGTCGAGGCGGCGGTGGATCTCGTTGGCGATGGCGATGGCGTCGGTGTTGGGCTGGGGGACGACGGCGATGCCGATGTTGGGGCGGCCGAGGACTTTGGAGCCGCCGCGGAGGTTCTCGGCCTCGAGGCGGGCCTCGCCGATGTCGCGCAGCTCGAGGATGCGGCCGCGCTCCTGGCGGATGATCATGCGGTTGAACTCCGCGGGCGTCGTGAGGCGGCCGAAGGTGCGGATGGTGAGCTCCGTACTGGAGCCTTCGATGCGGCCGGAGGGGAGGTCGACGTTCTGGGCGTTGAGCGCCTGCTGCACATCGAGCGGGGTGACCCCGTGGGCGGCCATGCGCACGGGGTCGAGCCAGAGGCGCATGGCGTAGCGCTTTTCGCCGAAGATGCGCACGGTGCTCACGCCCGGCACCGTCTGGATGCGCTCCTTCACCACGTTGGTGGCGTAGTGGGAGATCTCGAGGATGGAGTGGCGGTCGCTGTTGAGGGCGAGGAAGAGGATCGGCTCGGCGTCGGCGTCGGCCTTCTCGACCACCGGCGGGTTGGCGTCGACCGGCAGGCGGCGCACGGCCTGGTTGACCTTGTCGCGCACGTCGTTGGCGGCGCGCTCGAGGTCGGCGCTGATGTCGAACTCGACGCGGATGTTGCTGCGCCCCTCGGAGGAGCTCGAGGAGATGACGCGGATGCCGTCGATGCCGTTGACCACCTGCTCGAGGGTCTCGGTGATCTGCGAGTCGACGACCTCGGCGGAGGCACCCGGATAGGTGGTGGTGACGGTGATGACCGGCGCGTCGACCGCCGGAAACTCGCGCACACCGAGCAGCGCGAGGCTCACGACGCCGAGGAGGATCAGCACCGTCGACAGGACGATCGACAGGACGGGGCGGCGGATGCAGGTCTCGGAGAGGGACATGGCGGTTCAGGAACGCGGTTCGAGCACCTGCACGGCCGCGCCGGGGCGGAGGCGGAGGAGATTGCTGATCAGGAGGATGTCGCCGGGCTTCAGGCCACTGACGATCTGCACCTGGTCCTCGGTGCGGAGCCCGGTCTGGACCTCGCGCGGGACCGCCTTCCCGTCGATGGCGAGCCAGACGCTCTGCCCCCGGATCGAGGCCACGAGCGCTGAAGTGGGGATCATGATACCATCGTCCGTGGGGGAGAGGGAGAGCTCGATGTTGGCGAACGCGCCGGGGATGAGGCGGCGCTCGGGATTGGGCACGAGGCCGCGCACGACGAGGCTGCGGGTGGAGGCGTCGATCTGCGGCTCGATCGCGGTGATCCGCCCCTCGAAACGCCGGGCGCTGCTCGCCACCATGAAGGAGAACGGCAGGCCGGGCTTCACCTCGTCGGCGTAGCGTTCCGGCAGCGTGAAGTCGATGCGCAGCGCGCTCAGGTCCTGGAGGGTGGTCAGCGGGGTGTTCTTGGTCACGAAGGCGCCCTCGCTCTCCCGGCGCAGCCCGACGACGCCTGCGAACGGCGCGCGGATCGCCGTCTTCTCGATGTCGATGCGGAGGCGGGCGATCTCGGCGGCGACGCCGTCGAGGTCGGCTTGCGCGCGGTCGAACTCCTGCCGGCTGGTGGTGTTGGCGGCGAAGAGGTCGCGCTGGCGCTGGGCGGTGTCGGCGAGGTTGCGGCGGCGGATCTCGAGGCGCTGGAGCTCGGCCTGGAGCTCCGCGTCGTCGAGCTGGAAGAGCAGGTCGCCCTTCTCGACCGTGGCGCCCTCGGTGCACGCGACCCGCACCAGGCGGCGGTCGCTCTCGCTGACGATCGTGACGGACTCCCGGGCGAGCAATGTGCCGACGGAGTTCACATGCTGGACGATCTGGGTGCCGGCGACACGCAGGCCCTCGGCGGGGAGGGCGGCGGCCGGTGCGGCGGGGCCGGGCGCGGCGGGTTTGGCGGCGTCGCGCGAGCAGCCGGCGAACAACGCGAGGGCGAGCGCGGCGGAGAGGGCGGGGAGGCGTGGCATGAGGGAGAGGCGGAGGATGGCGGAAGGTGCGCCGGAGGCAATGGGTGCCCGAGGAATCAGCGGGCGGAAACCCCGATGGTGCATCAAGCGGATGAGACGATCGACGGCGAAACACCCGCGCGGCGGAGGCGCAGGAGAGCGGCGGGGTGACGAGGCGGAGGGCGGGCGAGTTACGGCATTATTGGCGGAAACCGTGCGTTTCTATGGGGGGCGGCGGCGCAGTTGCACCGGAGCCAGCGCGGTGGGCGGCGGAGGCGATCCTTGCGCAGCATGCTCGCGTTTGTGACGAACAGCCTGCCCGGCTGCTACCGCGCTTGTGGCGTGGAGTACGAGGCGGACGCGTTTTCGATCCGGGCGAGCAGCTCCAGCCGTGAATCCTCGGCTTCCCAGATGCTCTTCCCCGCTTTGTGGAAGGCGGGCACCGCGAGTGAAGCCAGAATCTGGCCGCCGGGGTTGCGCAGCGCACCCAGCCCCTTCGTGCCCTCAAGAAACGCCGCTTCGACGCGGGCGGCTTCCTCGAACTTCCGTGCTCCGACCAAGGCGGAGAGTTCGCGATGCAGCTCCAGTATCTCCCGCTCCACGCGGTTGGGATGGATCACAAACCGGGTGAGACAAGGGAGCACCTTGGTGCCCACCGGCACTGGTGCGAATGCGCTGAGCGTGCTCTTCCGTATCCGATCAGTGACTGCGCGAAAACTCGGTTTGCCGCGGGCGGGGCGGGACTCTAGCGATGGGGGCATCGTGTCCTCACCCTCGAACCCTTCCGCCCCGATCATCACCGCCCTGTTGCACGGCCCCGACCGCCGCGGGCTTGTGGCGCAGGTCGCCGGCTGGATCTCGCTGCGCGGCGGCAACATCCTTCATGCCGACCAGCATCGCGACGAGGAGGCGGGCGTGTTTTTCCAGCGCATGGAGTGGGTGCCCGAGGGCGATGCGGCGACCGAGATGCGCGAGTTCGCCACCTTCGGCGACAGTCTCGGCATGCAGACCGACGTGCGGGTCTCGACCGAGCGCACGAAGATGGTGCTGTTCGTCTCGAAGTTCGACCACTGCTTCCACGACCTGCTGTTGCGGTGGAAGGCGGGCGACTTCCACGGCGAGTTTGTGGCGGTCGTCTCCAACCACACCGAACTCGAGAATGCCACCAAGGGCTACGGCCTGCCGTTCCACCACGTGCCGGTGGCGGCCGCCACGAAGCCCGCCGCCGAGGCGAAACAGATCGAGCTCTGCAAACACTACGGTGCGGGCCTGGTCGTGATGGCGCGCTACATGCAGGTGCTCTCGGCCGACCTGCTGGCGAACCTCGGCTGCCCGGTGATCAACATCCACCACTCGTTCCTGCCGGCCTTCGCGGGCGGCAAACCGTACCACCAGGCGCATGCGCGGGGCGTGAAGCTCATCGGCGCCACGGCGCACTACGCGACGGCGGTGCTCGACGACGGCCCGATCATCCACCAGGACGTGGCGCGCGTGACGCATCGCCAGGGCGTCGAGGATCTCGTGCGCAAGGGCCGCGACCTCGAACGCCTCGTGCTGGCGCAGGCGGTACGCTGGCACCTCGACCACCGCGTGCTCGTCTACGGGCGCAAAACGGTGGTGTTCGACTGAGCAACGGCGGGAATCGAAGACCGCGCGGCCGGAGGGGAACGGCGGAATCGCCGCGCGCGAGCGCGGCGCCTCGGAGCAGCGGAGCGGGCAGGTCGGGCCCCGGTTTCGCCGGAGCGGAGGCCGGCGCCGCCAGGGCGCTCAGAGTCCGCGCTTGTCTCGGAAAAATTGCGACTGTCGGCGCGACAGCTCGACCGTGCGTCCGCCGGTGAGCGTGGCCTTGAGACAGCCGCTGAACCACGGTTCGACCCGCTCGACGTTGCGCAGGTTGATCAGCTGCGAGCGGTTGGCGCGGAAAAACAGGTCCTCGGGCAGCCGCTCCTCGAGCTGGGCGAGCGAGCGGTGGAGGAGCGGGGTGCCGTCGGCCAGCCACACGCGCACGGAGTCGCCGTCGCTCTCGAAGCCGCGGATGGCGGCGAGCGGGACGAACCAGCATTGGTCCTCGTGGCGCACGAACACCTTCTCCTCCGGCAGGAGCCGCGGCGGCGGCACCGCGGGCGGCGTTTCGCGGGCGACGCCGACGCGGCTGTGCAGCCGGGCGATCGCGAGCGCCAACCGCTCGGGCTCGACGGGCTTCACGAGGTAGTCGATGGCGCCGAACTCGAAGGCGCGCAGGGCGTGGCGGTCGTAGGCGGTGGTGAAGACCACCTGCGGCACCCCGCGGCCGAGCGAGGCCAGCAGATCGAAGCCGGTCTCCTCGGGCATCTGGATGTCGAGGAAGAGCAGGTCCGGCGTGTGGCGCTGGATCGCGGCGCGCGCCTGGTCGGCGTCGCCGGCCTCGCCGATGATCGCGATCTCCGGGTGGGCGGCGAGCAACCGGCGCATCTCGGCGCGGGCGAGGGGTTCGTCGTCGATGAGCAGTGCATTCATGGGGCGGACGGGGCGGCGGCGGGCCTGCCCGCGGCGGTGCCCAGGCAGGGCGGAAGGATCGGTGCGCGCACATCGGCCCGCACGGATTCGAGCACCGCCGGGCAGGCGGGCTCGGGGAGCTGGGCGGGCAGCTCCGCCTCGGCGACGACGAACTCCGCTTCCTCCCGGAGCGAGAAGCTTGCGTCGGGGCCGTAGAGCAGCCGGAGCCGATCCTGCAGGTTGCGCAGGCCCAGCCCGGTGGAGTCGCCGCCGGCGGTAAGCCGCCCGGGATTGACGACCGTCAGGCGCAGGCGGCCCTGCCCGAGCGAGATGCGGTAGCGGACTTCGCCGCCGGCCTTGCGGGCGGCCGGGCCGAACTTCACCGCGTTTTCGACCAGGCTCTGGAGCAGCAGCGGGGGGAGCACGGCGTCGCCGGTCTGTCCGGGAATCTCGGCGACAATGCTCAGGCGCGGCCCGAGGCGGAGCCGCTCGAGGTCGAGGTAACGCTGCACGATGAGCAGCTCCTCCGCGAGCGGCACGACGAGGCGCTCGGCGCTTGCGAGCGAGTAGCGCAGCAGGGCGGAGAGCTGGGTGAGCGCGTCGGTGGCCCGCGCCGGATCGATGGCGATCAGCGCGCGCAGCGAGTTGAAGGAGTTGAAGAGGAAATGCGGGTTGATCTGGCCGCGCAGGGCGTGGAGCTGGGCTTCGCGGGCCACGGCGCGCGCCTCGGCGTGGTCCAGTTCGAGGCGCCGCGTGCGGTCGAAGAGCAGGAGGGCGACGAAGGCCGAGAACCACAGCGCGGTGATCAGGGTGTTCTGGCCGGCGATGATCCAGAAGATCGCCCAGCTGCCGAAGCGCGCGACCTCCGCGGTGTGGATCGCCATCGTGGGGTGCCAGACCACGAGCAGCAACGGGACCGTGCCCAGGTTCGCGACGAGCAGCCCTTCGACGAGCAGCCGCCGGAGACCGCGGTCGAGCAGGCGGCGGCGGTTGATCCAGAGCCAGGTGAGGTGCGACCAGACCGCCCCGGTGAGATGGCTCGCGGCCTCGAGCAGGCACGCGTCGAGCAGGTTCATCCCCGTGGTCTTGGCGCAGTAGGTCGCCGTGACCCACAGGCGCAGGATCAGGAACGCACCCCAGGCGGCGAACTGGGCCTGGAGATAGAGCGTCCGTGTGGGAGGAAACTGGTGGTTGGTGCGCACGCGGTGGGTGACCGCCGGCACCCTAGCGCGCCGCCGGCGGGCGAGGCGAGGCAATCGCGGCCAGCGGGCGTTTCCGCCGGCCGAGCGGCGATCGGCGCGAATG
>JAEZSJ010000257.1 GCA_023443985.1 Verrucomicrobiota bacterium
GACTCGTCGTCCTCGACCGTCGTGTGCCCCGACCGCGGCGAGGCCGCGGCGCCCTCTCCGCCGCCCGCGTCCGCCGCTTGCGCCGATTCGCCGGAAGCAGGGCCGGTGTTGGAGTCGAGCAACGAGGCGAACGAAGTGTCCGCCGTCTCGTCGGCCGATCCTCCGGCCTCCGCCGGAATTCCGGCGCCGGGATTCGGGGTGGCTGCGGACGGGGGGAAGAATGCGACCTGCATGGCGGTTTCGATCAACTGGGTTGGGGCGGAGCGAAGCGGGTCAGGAACCCGCGCGGGGTTTGCCGGCCTTCATCAGCCGGAGACGCTCGGAGAGCGTGGCCGCGCGTTGGGCGAGGCCGTCCTTCTCGCCGGCGTCCCTCGACATCTCCTCGAAGATCGGGCCGACGGCATCGGCTTTCATCAGGGAGAGGATCTTGACGACGGTGGTGTCGTCCATCTGCGAGAAGATCGCGACGGCCGCCTTCGGCGTGAGGTTGGAGTAGGTCTGGGCGAGGCCCTTGAGGTTCTTGAGCTCGTCCATGCCGACCGCGGTGAGCAGCTGGTCGATCTCGGCGCGTTGGGCCTCGATCTCGCGGCGGGTGCGCGCGAGCTCGGCCGTCTCCGCCTCCAGTCGCGTCTCGCGCATGACGACCGACTGCTCGCGCTCGCGAAGCTTCTCGCGTTGGTCGCGCAGCTCCGCGGCCAGCTTCTCGACCTCGGGGGTCCACATGTTCCAGGGCGGGCGGGCCTCCCGGGGGCGCATGACCTCGGGGACCTCGCGGCCCGGAGCCGAGGCGAGCGAGCGGACCATGGCGGGCGCGCTCTGCAGCAGGAGAAAGATGCTCACCGCCGGCTGAAGGAGCGCGATCAGCACCGCGGCGAACCAGGGCTTGGTGAGGATGTTCATGACTCCGGGAAGAGGCCGCCGCGGGGCAGCCGGTCGTCGAGTTGGCGTTGTTCGAAACGGATAAGCTCGGTCTGGAAACGCTCGCGGGCCTTGGCGCGGAGCTTGTCGACGAGGCGGACCTGCAGGTGCGCGTCGATCCAACGCTGGCGGGCCGCCTCCTGCTCGCGCTCCGCCCGGGCGACCGCCTCCGCGGCCGCCTTCTCCTCGTCAAGCTCGCTCCGATACGCGCGCAGGAAGGAGGCGTGCATCTCTCCCGGCAGCCCGGTCGTGCGGCGCACGATGAGCGCCTCGACAAACTGCGCCACGCGCAGCTGCTGCCGCCCGAACGCGGCGTCGCATTCCTCCCGCCGGCGGTTCGCCGCGGCGAACGCCTCGTTCGCCCGCATCTCCTGGAGATGCCGGAGCGTCGCGACGGGCTCGAGCGTGAAGCGGAACTTCTTCATCCGACGATGCGTTTGAGGGCGGCGAACGCGTCGCCCCGGCGGGCGAACTCGTCGACCTTCTGGCGGAGGAACTTCGCGAGGGGCTCGCGCAGCTCGATCGCGCGGTCGACGACCGGGTTCGAGTTCTTCGGATACGCGCCGATGGTGATCAGATCCTCGTTGCGGCGGTAGACCGCCAACGACTCGCGCGCCTTGGCGACCGTGTCGAGTTCGGGGGCGGTGCAGATGTCGCGGCTCAGGCGGGAGACGCTGTCGAGCACGTCGATCGCCGGGTAGTGGTTGGAGTTGGCGAGCGCGCGGGAGAGCACGATGTGGCCGTCGAGGATGCCGCGCACGGCGTCGGCGATCGGCTCGTTCATGTCGTCGCCCTCGACGAGCACGGTGTACAATGCGGTGATGGCGCCACACTCGCTGGTGCCGGCGCGCTCGAGCAGGCGCGGCAGGAGCGAGAAGACCGAGGGCGTGTAGCCGCGAGTGGCGGGCGGCTCGCCCACCGCCAGGCCGATCTCGCGCTGGGCCATGGCGAAACGGGTCACGGAATCGAGCAGCAGCAGCACGCTCTTGCCCTGCGCGCGGAACGCCTCCGCCACCGCCGTCGCGGTGAACGCGCTGCGGACGCGCAACGGCGCGGGCTGGTCGGAGGTGGCGACGACGATCACGCTGCGCTTCAGGCCAGCCTCGCCGAGATCCTTCTCCAGGAACTCGCGCACCTCGCGGCCGCGCTCGCCGATGAGCCCGACCACGACCACGTCGGCCTGCACGCCGCGCGCCATCATGCCGAGCAGCGTGGACTTGCCCACGCCCGAGCCGGCGAACAGGCCCACGCGTTGGCCGCGGCCGAGCGGGATGAACGTGTCCACGGCGCGGATGCCGGTCGGGATCGCCTCCTTGATGCGCTCGCGCCGGAGCGCGTTGGGACGGGCGGAGCCGGTCGGCACCACCGGGGGGAGAAAACGTCCGCCGTCGATCGGGCGGCCGAGGCCGTCCAGCACGCGGCCGAGGAGGCTCTCGCCGGGCTCGGGCAACAGCGGGCGGTCGCCGGCGACGACCTTGCAGCCGGCGTGCAGCCCCTCCATGTCGCCCAGCGGCATGAGCAGCACGGTGTGCTGCCGGAAGCCGACCACCTCGGCCTGCAGGGTCGAGCCGTCGCGCTCGGACTTGATGAGGCAGATGTCGCCCAGGCCCACGTTGGGGCCGTCGGCCTCCACGATCAGGCCGGCGACGCCGGTCACGCGGCCGGCGCGCTCCGTCGGCACCGTTTTCTGGATGCGGGCGGCGAGGTCGTGGACGAAGGGCTCGAGGTTGGTGCTCACGGGAGGTGGGGTTCGGTGGGCTCAGGCGTGGGCGAGGCTCTCCTGGAGCGCGCGCAGGCGCGTGGTGCCGCGGGCGTCGACGACGCCGAAGCGGCTGCGCACGAGGCAGTCGCCGGGTTGGAGGTTGGCCTCGGTGGTGATCTTCAGCCCGGTGAAGTCGGCGAGCCAGCCGGGGTTGACCTTCTCGAGCAGGGCGGCGTCGCGGGCGGAGACGACGAGCTCGAGGCCGGTCGTCTCGGGGAACAGCTCGTCGAGCGCGTCGTGGCAGATGCGCTCCACGACCTCGACCGGCGGCTCCCAGCCGGCGAGCAACCGGCGGCCGATCTCGACGGCGAGCCCGGGCAGGGCGGCGCGCACCTGGTCGGCGAGCCGGGTCTCGGCCTGCCGCAGCGCCTCGAACAGGGTCTCGTTGAGTTGTTGGACCTCGGTGCGCATCTCGACCAGCTGGGCGTCGGCGAAGCGGCGCGTATCCTCCGCTCCCTCACGCCGCGCCTGCTCGCGCAGCTCCTGCAGCTCGGCCTCGGTGAGCGTGCGCGCGCGCGCCCGCACCACGGCGGTGGCGCCGTGCAGCGGACGGTCGAAGACGACGAGTTTAGACAACGACATTGGATTCCTGGGCTTCGAGGCTGACCTCCCCCTCCTCCTCCAGCCGGCGGACGACCTGGATGATCGCATCCTGCGCCTGCTCGACATCGCGCAGGCGGACCGGCCCGAGCATGGAGATCTCCTCCTTGAGGCTCTCGGCGGCGCGCTTGGAGATCGCCGCGTAGATCTTGTTCCGCAGCCCCTCGCTGGCCGACTTCATCGAGACCGCGAGGTTCGACGAGTCCACCTCGCGCATGACGCGCTGCAGGTCCTGCACGGTGAGGCGGTTGAGGTCCTCGAAGCCGAACATCTTCTTCCGGACGGCGGCGCCGAGGGTGGCGTTGCGCTCCTCGATCTTGGCGAGGAGGGTCTTGGAGATGTCCTTGTCGAGGGCGTTGAGCACCTCGGCGACGCTGCGCACGCCGCCGCTGCGGTGGAACGTGGGCCGCGCCTTCACGTCGAAGTGCTTGCCCAGGCTGCGCACCACCTTGCCGACCAACTCCAAGGAGGTGCTCTCGATCGTACCCAGCCGCTCGACCACCTCCTCGCGCATCTCGGGGCTGAGCATGGTGAGGATCTCGGCGGCCTTCGGCGTCTCGAGGTAGGAGAGCACGAACGCGATCGTCTGCGGCTGCTCGCTCTTGATGAGGTTGCAGATCTGGCGCCCCTCCATCTCGGCGATGTCCTTGATGACGTCGATCGAGGTGCCGCTCGGTCCGACGCGGCCCATGATGGAGGCGGCCTTGAAGTCGCCCTTCGCCAGCTCGAGCGTGCGCTGCGCGAACGGGCTGCCGCCGAGCACGCCCTTGGTGCTCTCGAGGATGACGGAGCTGAACTCCCGGATCGAGGCCTCCTGCTGCTCGACGGGGATCAGTCCGAGCTGTGTCATCTCCTTGGTGACAGACTCGACGGTGTTGTCGTCGAAGTGCTTCATCAGCTCGGCGGCGGACTCCGGGCCGATGGTGACGAGGAACACCGCCAGCTTCTTCGCGCGGGAGAACTTCTCGTAGTCCTGGACGGGGGCGGCGCCCGTCGCGGCGCCCTCGAGTGAGGTGGAGGAAAGGGCCATGGCTCAGGTCTGCTTGTTGATCGCCATCCAGTCGCGCAGGGCGGTGCCCACGTTGGTCGGCTTCTGGCGGATGAGCTCGTTGATCAGCTCGGGGGTGACCGCGCCGGAGACGCCGGTGAGGGCGCGCTGTTCGGAGGCGGGGATCTCGCGGAGCAGCTCCACCGGCACAGCCTCGGGCTTCTCGCGGCCGAGGCGGCGGAGGAAGAAGAGGATGAGCGCGGCCGCGGCGACCACCGGCAGGAAACGCACCGCCATGTCGAGATAGGGGCCGACCTTGTTCTGCTGCCGGATCTGCTCGGCCTGGATCGCGAGCGGCTCGGAGGCGAACGCGACCTCCTGCAGCGTGACGAGGCTTTCGGCGGTCTGGCCGGGAGCGAGCTTCACGCCGAGGGCGTTGACGACGAGCTGGCGGAGGTTGTTGAGCTCGTCGGCGGTGCGCGGCTGGGGTTGCGGGGCCTCGGGCGTGCCCCCGACGCGCTGGTTGAGGAACACGGCCGCGGTGATCGAGCGCACGGTGCCGGGGCTGCGCGTGATCGAGGTGCGGGTGGTGTTGATCTCGTAGCTGGTGGTGCGGTTCTTCCGGTTCTGCTCGGTGCGGGTCTGCGGTGCGGTGCCGGCGGCGTTCGCCGCGGCGGCCGCGCCCGCCTCGCCGGGGATGTTGGCGGCGGTGCCCACGGCGCCGCCGGCCCGTCCCTCGGCCGAGGCGCTCACGTCCTCGGTGGAGGTCTGTGAGCGCACGACCTGGCCGTCCGGATCGTACTTCTCCTCGGCGATCGTGGTGGCGTCGGTGTCGACCTCGGCGGAGACGCGCACGACGGCGTTGCCGGATCCGACGGCGGCGGCAAGCATGGTCTCGACCTTGCGGGCGAAGTAGTCCTCGACGCTCTGCCTGTATTTGATCTGGCTGGACGCCGTGGTGAGCAACGGGTCGGTCTTGAGCTCCTCGGAGAGCACCCGGCCGCGGTTGTCGACGACCGCGACGGCGTCCGGCAGCAGGCCCTGCACGGCGTTGGAGACGAGGTGGCGGATGGCGTTGACCTGCTCGGGGGAGATGCGGCCGCCGCCCAGGTCGATGAAGACGGAGGCGCTGGGCTTGACCGACTGGTCGACGAGCAGCAGCCGGTTCTCCGGCTGCACGATCAGCACGCGCGCGCCGCGCACGCCCTCGAGCTGGGAGATGGTGCGGCTGAGCTCGCCCTGGAGGGCGCGGGCGTAGTTGGTGCGTTGGACGAAGTCGGATACGCCGAAGTTGCCCTTGTCGAAGATCTCGAAGCCGACGCCCTCCCCGCTGGGCAGGCCCTTGCCGGCGAGATCCATGCGCAGGCGGTGCACCTGCTCCGCCGGCACGAAGACGGCGCCGCCGCCGGCCTCGATTCGATGCGGGATGTTGTTCGACTGGAGGTAGCTGATCACCGCCGCGGCGTCCTTCTCGCCGAGCCGCCCGTACAGCAGCTGGTAGTCGGGGCGGCGCGACCAGCTGACCAGCGCCGCCAGGCCGGCGACGACGACCATCGCGGCGATGACGAGCGACACGCGCTGGTTGGCGCCGAGGTGGCTCCAGAGGGTGCCGAGGGATTGGAGGATGTTTTTCATGCGGGGCGGCGGGCGGGCTCAGCGAAGGGTGGCGGTCACACGGGCATGCGCATGAGCTCCTGGTAGGACTCCACGAGCTTGTTGCGCACCTCGACCATGAGCCCGAGCGCGAGCGAGGACTCCTGCAGCGAGATCATCGCGGTGTGGAGCTGGTCGGACTGGCCGAGCATGACCTTCTGCGTCTCGGCGGCGGCCGTCTGTCGGGTGGTGTTCACCTCGTCGACAAGCTTGGTGAACAGGTTGCCGAACTGGTGCGCCCCGCTGAGCCCGGTGGTCTTCTCGGGCGAGGCCGGAGCTGCGGCGCGATCCAACCGCGTCGGGACGACGGCGGGGTGCGAAGTGATGGTGCTGAAGGAGCCGATGGGGCTGAGCATGGCGCGGTGGGCTGGGGATTGGCGGTGCCGGATCAGCGGCCGATATCGAGGGTCTTGGCGGCCATGTCGCGACCGGCTTTGACCGCGGCGAGGTTCGCCTCGTAGGCGCGCGTGGCGGAGATCAGGTCGACCATCTCCATGGCCATGTTGACATTGGGCATGCGCACGAAGCCCTGGGCGTCGGCGTCGGGATGCGACGGGTTGTGGACGACGGGACCGGGTCGAGTGTCGGCGGATACGGAGGAGACGCGCACGCCGCGCAGGGCCGGCGAGGTCGCGCTGTCGCCGATGTGCCGGAGCAGCTCGGACTCGAAGGAGACGACTTGGCGCGCGTACGGCCGCCCGTCAGGGCCGCGGGTGGTCTGCGCGTTGGCGATGTTCTGCGCGATGATGTCGAGCCGCGCCCGCTGCGATTGGAGGCCGCCGGAGGCGGGGTCGATGCCGGGGATGAAGTCCATGGCGGGG
>JAEZSJ010000373.1 GCA_023443985.1 Verrucomicrobiota bacterium
GAGTTGGCGGCCGCGCTGCCGGACCTCGAGTTCGCGGGCGAGCGCCGCGGGCGGCATTGGTCGCTGCTGCGGCTTGCGGGCCAGTAGGCGCGGGCGGGGCGACGACCCGGTCGACCGTCGGAAGGAGGAATGCCGCTCGCGCGCGGCGCCACCGGCCGGTGTGCGCAACGCTCCCGTTCTCCGTTCCGGCCCCGAGAGCCGGCCTCGACGCGGCAGGCTACAGGGCGAAGGGGCGGAAGACCTGTTCGCGGTCGGCCTTGGTGAGGCGCTCGAACTCGTGCTTGGGCAGGCAGTCGATGAAGAGGCGGCCGTAGGTTTTCGTGAGCACGCGCGCGTCGAGGATGGTGACGAGGCCGCGGTCCGTCTTCGTGCGGATCAGGCGACCGATGCCCTGGCGGAACTTCACCAGCGCGTCGGGCAGGGTGAGTTCGGCGAAGGGGTTGCCGCCGCGGTCGCGCACCCACTCGGCGCGCGCTTCCGCGATGGGATGGGAGGGGACGTCGAACGGCAGGCGCGTGACGATGACCTGGGCGAGGGCGTCGCCCGGCACGTCGACGCCGGTCCAGAAGCTGTCCGTGCCGAAGAGGATGGCGTTCTTCGCCTGGCGGAACCGTCGCGTGAGCTCGGTGCGCGAGTGGAGCCGGCCCTGGACGAAGAGGGGACGGCCGGCGGCGAGCAGGTCGGGTTCGATGAGCTCGGCGCAGCGGTTGAGGTCGGTGTAGCTGGTGAAGAGCACGAGGCTGCCGCCCGGCACCTGTAGTGCGCACCAACGCACATAGTCGGCGAGTTCGGCGAGGGCGAGACGCGGGTTCTCGGGGGTGGGCTGGGGGATGTCGGCGGCGACGTAGACGCGCATGTGCCGCTCGTAGTCGAAAGGTGAATCCTCGATGGTGGCCCGCTGCTCCTCGGCGCCGATGCGTTGTTGGAACGGCTCGATGCGGCCGCCCATGGCGAGGGTGGCGCTGGTGAGGAGCACGGAGGTGTCCTTCGCGAAGAGCGCCTCGCGGATGTGCGGCGCGACATCGATCGGGGCGCTGCGCAGGGCGACGATCTGGCCCTGCTTGCCGGACCGTTCGACCCAGTAGACGTGTTCCTCGTCGGCGAGCTTCAGGAACTGGCGGATGTTGGTGAAGTAGGTGCCGAGCTTGCCGCGCTGTTCGGTGAGCTCCTCGCGGGCGGGGCCGTCGGGGAGCTTGTTGGCGAGGTCGTTGAGGAGCTGGTTGAGGATCTTGAACGGCTCGGTTGGGAGCGGCTCGCAGACCTCCTCGTTCTGGATGCGCACGACCGGCTGCTGGGTGAGCACGCGGTCGCGGATGTGTCCGAAAAACAGCGACGAGGCGTCGAGGCAATCCTCGACGAGCTGGCGCTCGCGGGCCGAGCCGAGCTTCTGGAGGAGGCCGCGCTTGCGCTGCGGATGGTAGAGCGACTTGAGGAAGCGGTCGACGCCGTAGGAGGTGACGCGCAGGCCGAAGTGCTCGGTGGCGACCTCGGGCACGGTGTGCGCCTCGTCGAGGACGAGGAAGTCGTCGGGGAAGAGGATGCCGCGCTTGGCGCCGCGCTCGGCGGCCCCGCCCGCCTGGATGTGCGAGAACAGGAGGCTGTGGTTGACGATGATCAGATGGGCATCGCGGATACGCGCGCGGGCGCGCTGGTAGGGGCAGTGCTCGGGATCGCAGTGGCGGCGGCTGCAGACGGAGGAGTCGGCATGGACCCATTCCCACACGTCGGGGTCGGGCGCGGGGCTGAGCTCCTGGCGGAGGCCATCCTTGGTCTCCTGCGCCCAGGCGGCGATGCGCTGGAGTTCCTGCTGTTCGTGCGAGGGGAAGAGCTCGGTCTTGGCGGCGATCGCCTGCGCGAGCCGGGTGGTGCAGAGGTAGTTGGCCTTGCCGACGAGCAGGGCGGAGCGGAAGTCGGCCAGTTTCTCCAGTTCCGGCGCGGAGCGGAAGAGGCGGCGGACGAGCGCGAGGTCCTTCTGCTGGATCTGCTCCTGCAGCGAGATCGTGTGGGTGGAGACGAGCATCGGGCGGCGGGCCGTCTGTGCGTGGAGGAGCCCGGGCACGAGGTAGGCGAGGCTCTTGCCCACGCCGGTGCCGGCCTCGGCGAGCAGGACCTCGTCGCGCGCGAAGGCGCGGGCGACGTTGAGGGCCATGCGCTCCTGTTGCGGACGGTGTTCGAGCGCGAGCGCGTCCTGCAGCCAGCCGCCCTCGGCGAAGGCGCGGGCGACCAGTTGCAGCCAGGTGCCGGCGCCGGCGGGGGCGCCGCCGAAGTTCTCGTGGAGCCCGATCATCGGCGGGGCGACCGGCGCGGGCGGGCGCCGGTGCCGAACCGGCGGACGGGGAGATGGGCGGACGCGCACGGCATGGCCGGCAAGTAGGCCGCGCGCGGCTTTTTCGTGGCAAGCGGATTTGCCGCGCGGCCGGGCCGCGGGGCGGAATTGTGAGCCGACGATGAATCCTCCGGCGGGCCGGCAGCCGGGGGTTGCCACCGTCGGGATTTCCGGCACCCACGTACGCCACCAGCCCATTTGTCGAACCTCATGCGCCTCGCCGCCTCGCTCCTCCTGTCCCTTGTTCTTGTCGCGCTTTCAGGTGCCGCTCAGTCGTCGCCGGGAAAGACACCGCCGGCACAACGGGGCGCGGTGGAGAGCGCGGAGTGGCGGCAGATGCGCGACGGCTTCGGCGCCGCCGTGGTGGTGACCGCCGATCCGGAGTGGAAACGCAAGTGGGGCGCGCCGGGCGGCAAACTTCCGCGGGTCGACCGGGTGGATTCGTTGCGCATCGGCGAGAAGGTGTGGGCCCTGCTGTTCCTGACGAACCCTTCTGCGGGCTTGGATGGCAATGTGGACGTGGTCTGCGATCTCCGGATGATCCGCCCCAACGGCAAGGTGACGGAGCATCGCGGGTTGCGGGCGCTCCACTGCAAGACGGTGCCGGTGCCGCGCACGTATTTGTCGGAGTTCGTGCTCACGATGGTCGGCGAGGAGAAGGATCCGGTGGGCGAGTGGGTGGTGGAGTTCACCGTGCGGGACAAGGTGCGCGGGGTCGCGGTGCCGGTGATCGGGCGGTACACGCTGAAGGCGCGGCAGTAGGGTGGGTACCGGGGGGCGCCGGGCGGGGGCCGGAACTCGGGAGCACCCGGGATTGTGCTTTTGGGCCAACGAGCCGATAAACGACGCATGTCTCCCGAGACGTCGCGGTTCCGGGTCTGCGTTTCGTGCGTCAGCCGGTGGTTCTTGGCGGTGGCCTGCTCCCTCGTCGTGGGTGGGCTGCGCGCGGAGACCCGCGCGGTTCCGGAGAATGCGTTCGTGCGGATCGGGGAGGAACAGGGGCTTTCCAACGGCAATGTGCGGGCAATCACGCAGGACCGGCAGGGTTTCCTGTGGATGGGCACCGCCCAGGGCGGGCTCAACCGGTACGACGGCTACGAGCTGAAACAGTTTCTCCACGACGCCGACGATCCGACGAGCATCGCGAGCAATGTCGTGTGGTGCCTGCTCACCGATCGCGAGGGTACGCTGTGGGTCGGCACCGGTAGCGGGCTCGACCGTTTCGACCGCCGCACGGAGACCTTCGCGCACTATCGACCGCAGGCGGGCGTGCCCGGCGCATTGCCCAACGCCACCGTGCTGTCGCTCCACGAGGACGCCGCCGGTTCCCTGTGGATCGGCACGCGCGGCGGTCTGGCGCGCTTGGATCGGCGGACCGGAGTGTTCGAGAGCTTCGTGCGAGCACCCACCGTGCCCGGCAGCGACAACGCCAACAGCATCCGCTGCCTCGTCGAGGACCGCGCGACCGGCCTGCTCTGGATCGGCTCGAGCGACGGTCTGGCGGCGTTCGACCCGCGGACGCGCGCCTTCGCGTCGTTCGTCCACGACCCGGCGGATCCGGAGAGCCTGTGCCGGAACGCCGTCAACGTGATCGTGATCGACCCCGAGGGCGTCTTCTGGGTGCTGACCGACGGCGGACTCGACCGGTTCGTGCCGAATTTCCGCGCGGTGCCGGCGGACGGGACCGCGCCTCGGCAGGTTTTCCAACATCTTCGGCATGCCGCCGGCGACCCGCTGACGCTGACGGGCGACTACCTGCGCGGGGGCCTGATCGACCGCAAGGGGCGGTTGTGGGTGACCTCGAACGCCGGGCTCAACCTGGTCGACCGGAAGACCGGCCTGGTGACGCGCTATCGGCACATCCCCGGCGTGCCGACCAGCCTGGCGGAAGATTTCACCTACGCGGTGTTCGAGGACCTCTCGGACAACCTCTGGATCTCGACGGTGAGCTCCGGGGTGTGCCGGATGCGCAACGAGCGGAAGCCGTTCCGAATCCTCCAGCAACACCCCGGGGACCCGACCAGCCTCTGCGACAACCGCGTCACCAGCCTCTGCTTCGATGCGGCCGGGCGGCTCTGGGCGGGCACGACCCGCGGCGTGAACTATCTGGAGCACGGCGGCTGGCGCCGGCCCGGCGACCTCGCGCGGCTCGCGGAGCGCGACATCCGGGCGGTCGCCGCCCTGCCCAACGGCGATGTCTGGATCGGCACGCGGGAGCTTGGGGCGGTGCGATTCGATGGAACCCGCCTCCACACCCACCTCTCGCCGCACGGCAGCGGCCCCGCCGCCGGGGGGGAACTGCCGTACTCCGGCCACGACGTGAACGACTTCGCCCTGGATCGCCTCGGCCGGCTGTGGATCGGCGCACGGGCGTATGGGCTCGATTATTACGCCGGAGGGAAGTTTGTGCACTTCCCGCCGTTGACCCCGGGACGGCCGCCGCAGCGCCGCCCCACCGCGTTTCCCGCGCTTGGGGTTCTCGACGACCGCGGGTACTTCTGGTTCGCGACGGAGCTCGACGGGCTGGTCCGCCTCGACCCGGAGCGGGACGAGACGCGGACCTTCCTCCCGAACCCGGCGCAGCCGGACGCGTTCGAGAACCGGGGCCTGAACTTCGTCGTCGACGACGGCGCCGGCGGCCTGTGGGTCGGCGGCTCGGCCGGTCTCCTCTGCTTCGACCGGGCCGCCGAGACCTTCACGCGGCGCTACACGCGCAGCGACGGGCTCCCGAGCGACACCGTGCTCTCGTTGCAGACGGACCTGACCGGACGCCTCTGGCTCGGCACGACGCGCGGCCTCTGCCGGCTCGACCCGGTCTCGGGGCAGGTGCGCAACTACGACAAGGCCGACGGCCTGCCGACGAACCAGTTCAACGCCCGGGCGGCCACCCGCGACGCCGCAGGCCGGTTGTACTTCGGCACCTCGGCCGGCGCGGTGGTCTTCCATCCGGACGAGCTGCGCGACGACACGGAGCCCCCGCCGGTCGCGCTCACCGAGTTCCGGGTGCTCGATCGGGTAATGGGGCCGGGGACGCCGGGCTCGCCGTTGCGGGAGTCGGTGGCGGTGGCGAAGGAGGTGCGGCTCAAGCCAGACCAGGCGATCTTCAGCATCGGGTTCGCGGCGCTGGATTTCAGCGCGCCGGAGAAGAACGCCTATGTCTTCCGGCTGGAGGGCTTCGACCCGGAGTGGCGGACCGCGGCGCCGAATGTGCGGGTCGCGAGCTACACGAAGCTTCCGCCCGGCGACTACACGTTCCGCGTCAAGGCGGCGAACGGGGACGGCCGCTGGAACGAGGCCGGCGCCGCGCTGCGCATCGTCGTGCTGCCGCCCTGGTGGAGCCAGTGGTGGTTCCGCGTGCTCGTGCTGGCCGGCGGCGTCGCCGCGCTTCTCGGCGGCATCGCCTGGAGGGAGCGCTCGATCCGCGAGCGCAATGTCCGGCTGGAGGCGCAGGTGGACGCCCGCACGGAGCAGCTGCGGGCGGAGGCCGCCGAGCGCGAGAAGGCGGAGGCCGCGCTCCGGGAGTCGCATGCCGAACTGGAGACGCGCGTGCGGGAGCGCACCGCGGAGCTCGGCCGCGCCAACGAGAGCCTGCGCGGCGAGATCGCGGAGCGCCAGAAGGTCGAGGCCCAGCTCCGGCAGGCGCAAAAGATGGAGGCGTTCGGCCAGCTCGCCGGCGGGGTGGCGCATGATTTCAACAACCTGCTCACGGTGATCATCGGTCAGAGCGAGATGCTCGGCGACGCCGCGACCTCCGAGGCGGAGCGCCGCGAGGCGCTGCGCGACATCTCCGCGGCGGCGCGGAGCGCGGCCAATCTCACGCGCCAGCTGCTCGTGTTCAGCCGTCGGCAGGCGATGAATCCCACCGCGCTCGACTTCAACGAGGTCGTGACCGGAGTCTCGAAAATGTTGCGACGTGTGATCGGCGAGAACATCCAGCTCGAGACCGTGCTTTCGCCCGAGCCGCTGCCGGTGAACGCCGATGCCGCGATGCTCGAGCAGGTGCTCGTGAACATGGCGGTCAACGCCCGCGACGCGATGCCGCGCGGCGGGCGGCTCACGATCGGCGTGAAGAGCTGTGTCCTCGGGGCGCGGCAGGCGGCGGCGCACGGGCTGGACGAGCCGGCTCCATTCGTCTGCTGCAGCGTGGCCGACAGCGGATCGGGCATCCCGTCGGAGGCGTTGCCGCGCATCTTCGAGCCCTTCTTCACCACCAAGGAGGCCGGCCGCGGCACCGGGCTGGGGCTGGCGACCTCGCTCGGGATCGTGCAGCAGCACGGGGGCTGGATCGAGGTCTCCACGCGGCTCGGCGCAGGCACCGTCTTCCGCATCTATCTGCCCTGCCGGGAGGGGGTTCGCCCGCCGCCGGCGCCGCCGGAGCGACCCGATTTTCCGCGCGGCCACGCGACGATCCTGCTGGTCGAGGACCAGGACCCGGTGCGGCAGGTCACCGCGCGGGTGCTGGGGCGGCAGGGCTACCGTGTGCTCGAGGCGGGAGATGTGGATGCGGCGTTGGCGCTCTGGGGCGCGCACCGGGGGGAGATCGGCCTGGTGGTGACCGACATCATCATGCCCGGGGAACGCAACGGTCGGGATCTTGCCGCGGCCCTGCGGGCGGAGGCGCCGCAACTGCCGATCGTGGTGGTCACCGGCTACGACCCGGAGCACATCGGCGGCCTCGAGCGGCCCGATCAGCCGTGGGATGCGCACGTGCGCAAGCCGTTCACCCGCGACCAGCTGCTTGGGATCGTGGAGAAGCTGCTGGCGCGGAAGGCGTAGCGCGCGGCCGCCGGATCAGCGGCTCACAGAAGGAGCAGCGCCGGTTTCTCGACGAGCTCCTTGAGCGCGGCGAGCCACTGGGCGCCGAGCGCACCATCGACGACGCGATGGTCGCAGGAGAGCGTGAGCGACAGGCGTTGGCCGACGATGATCGTGTCGTTGGGGCCGACGACCGGCTTCTTGATCGTGCCGCCCACGGCGAGGATCGCGGCGTTGGGCGGGTTGATGATCGCGGAGAAGCGGTCGAGGCCGAACATCCCCAGATTCGAAACACAGAACGTGCCGCCCGTGTACTGGTCGGGTTTGAGCTTCTTCTGCTTGGCGAGCGCGCCGAGCGACTTCGCCTCGGTTGCAATCTCGAAGACGGACTTCTCGTGCGCGTCGCGGATGACGGGGGTGATGAGGCCGTCCTCGATCGCGACGGCGAACGCCAGGTGCACGGCGCCGTGTTGCCGGATGAGCGTGCCCTCCCAGGAGCAGTTGACCGCCGGCATGCGGCGCAGCGCCTCGACGCAGGCCTTCAGGATGAAGTCGTTGACCGAGAGCTTCACGCCGCGGCCTTCGAGGGCGGCGTTCACCTGCGCGCGCACGGCGAGGAGCGGGGCGGCGTCGGCCTCGATCTCGAGATAGAAGTGCGGAATCTGGGTCTTCGCCTCGAGGAGGCGGCGCGCGATGGTGGCGCGCATGTTCGAGAGCGGAAGGTCCTTCGGCTCGGCGATCGGCCCGCGTTTGGCGGACGCGATCGGTGAATACGGCGCGGGGGCGGGACCGGCGGCGGAGGTGCCGGGCGTGGTGACGAAGCTGCCCCTGCCCTCCGCGGCGGCGAGCACGTCGGCTTTCACGATGCGGCCGCCGGGACCGGAGCCGCGGAGCCGGGAGACGTCGACACCCTTCTGCTCGGCGATCTTGCGGGCGAGCGGGGAGACCTTCACGCGGCCGTCGGCGATGGCCGCGGCGATCGGCGTGTGCGAGGGCGTGTTGCTGTGGGAAAGCGGCTCGGACTTTGGCGCGGCCGGCTTTCCGGCCGGTTCGGCGCGCTGGCCCTCGGCGGGCGTGGCGGTGGTCTCGCGTTTGGCGGGCTCCGCCTCGGGCGGGGGCGTGTCGGCCTTGGGGGCGGCGGCGGGCGTATCGAGCTTGAGGCCGGAGAGGTCCTCGCCGGGTTTGCCGATCACACAGATGGGCGCGCCGACGGCGATCTGGTCGCCGACCTTCGCGACCTGCTTGAGGAGCGTACCATCCTCGAAGCACTCGAGCTCCATGGTGGCCTTGTCGGTCTCGATCTCGGCGATCATCATGCCGCTGCTGAGCGGGTCGCCTTCATTCTTGAGCCATTTGACGAGCGTTCCCACCGTCATGGTGTCGCTCAGTTTCGGCATGTCGATGATGGTAGCCATTGCGGAGAGAATTCAGGAGCTGGAATCAGGAAGCTAGAAGAAACAAAGCAGGAGCGAGGGCGTTCATTCCAGCTCCTAGATTCTGTATTCCAGCTTCTGGTTTGTTCAGCAGATCGTCAGCGCGGTGGCGACGATGCGGTCGGGGGTGGGGAGCATGAGGTCCTCGAGCGGTTTCGCGTAGATCTGCGGGGCATCGAGGGAGGAGACGCGCTTGATCGGTGCGTCGAGCTCGTCGAACGCCTGGTCGGCGATCAGCGAGGCGATCTGGGCGTCGACGCCGCAGAACGGCTTGTTCTCCTCGACGAGCACCACGCGGTGGGTCTTCGCGACCGTCTCGAGAATGGCCTGTTCGTCGAGCGGGCGGATGGAGCGCAGGTCGAGCACCTCGGCGTCGATGCCATGGTCGCGTTTGAGCATCTCGGCGGCCTTCAGGCACGTGATGACGGCGCGGCCGTGGGCGATGAAGGAGAGGTCGGTGCCGGCGCGCTTGAGGTCGGCCTTGCCGAGCGGGACGAGGATCTCGCCCTCGGGCACCTCCCATTTCTCGCCGTAGAGGAGGGTGTTTTCCATGACGCAGACGGTGTCGTCGTCGCGGATGGCGGCCTTCATGAGGCCCTTGGCGTCGTAGGCGGTGGCCGGGCACACGACCTTCAGACCGGGCTGGTTGGCGATGAACATCTCCGGCGTGTGCGAGTGGGTGGAGCCGACGTTGGTGCCGCCGTTGGCGGGGCCGCGGATGACCATCGGGACCTTCGTCTGGCCGCCGGACATGTAGCGCACGGTGGCGGCGTTGTTGATGATTTGGTCGAAGCCCACGTAGGCGAAGCTCCAGAACATCATCTCGATGACGGGGCGCAGGCCCATCATCGCGGCACCGACGCCGAGGCCGAGGAAACCGGTCTCGCTGATCGGGGCGTCGACGAGGCGCTTGGAACCGAAGCGCTCCCAGAGACCTTCGGTGACCTTGTAGGCGCCGTTGTACTGGGCGACTTCCTCGCCCATGATGAACACGTTCGGGTCGCGCTCGATCTCTTCGGCGAGCGCGTCGTTGAGGGCCTGGCGGTAGGTGATCAGGGCCATGATGAGGCGAAAGAGGTGGGGCTGGAGGGAGAAGGATCGGGTGGGCGGCGGGAACTCACTCCGCGACCCGTTTGTTCGCGACGAACTGCGCGTCCTTGTTGAAGAAGTGCGTACCGTGCTGCGCGGCCGGGTTCTCGTCGATCGCGGCATAGACGTCGGTGAAGATCTCGGGCACGGGCGCGACGGGCGACTCGGCGGCGAACTTCACGGCGGCCTCGACCTCCTGCTTGGCGGCCTCGTGGATCGCCTCGACCTTGGCTTCGTCGAGGATGCCCTCGCGGAGGAGCACTGCCTTGAAGAGCGTGATCGGGTCGAAGTCGCGCTTGTAGGTCTCGATCTCGGCCTTGGTGCGGTACTTCTCGGCGTTGGCGTCGGCCACGGAGTGTCCGCGATAACGATACGTGCGCATCTCGAGCAGGGTGGGCTTCGCGCGTTCGCGGGCGCGCTGCATCGCCTCCCACGTGCGGGCGCGGACCTCGTAGAGGGAGTTGCCGTTGATGACCGCCCACTCGATGCCGTAGCCGGCGGCGCGCTGGGCGAGGATCTCACCGGCGGAGGAGCGCTTCTGGCTCGTGCCCATGGAGTAGCCGTTGTTCTCGATCACATAGATCACCGGCACGTCCCACAGCGCCGCGAGGTTGAGCGACTCGTGGAAGGCGCCCTGGTTGATCGCGCCGTCGCCGAGATAGCAGAGGCAGCAGCCCTTCTTCCCCTGGTACTTGAGCGCGTAGGCGATGCCCAGCCCGAGCGGCGTCTGGCCGCCGACGATGCCGTGGCCGCCCCAGAAATGCTTCTCGGGCGAGAAGAAGTGCATCGAGCCGCCCTTGCCCTTCGAGCAGCCGGTGAACTTGCCCTGCAGCTCGGCCATGAGCTCGCCCATGCCCATGCCGACGGCCAAGGCGTGACCATGGTCGCGATACGCGGTGATCACGTGGTCGTGTTCCCCCAGCAGCGAACAGGTGCCGACGGCGACGGCTTCCTGGCCGTTGTAGAGGTGGAGGAAGCCGCCGATCTTGCCCTGCTGGTACACGCGCAGGCTGCGGTCCTCGAAGAGCCGGATGCGCACCATGTCGGTGTAGAGCTTCACCTTCTTCTCCGGTGCGAGGTCGGAGTTGACGGGTGACTTGGCGTAGCGGACGTCGTGTTCGGCCGCTTCGGAATGTGGCGGGACGGGAGCGGGTGTGGTAGGCGTGCTCACGGTGTTTTCAGTGGGAAATTAACGCTTCGTGGAAATGCAAGGTTCAAGGAAATTGGCCGCTGGCAAACGGTCGGAGCGTCAGTTACGAGTTCTGCTGTTTCCGCCATGCGGCGGGAGTGGCAAAACTACTACCGCGGCCCACGCCGCGCCGCAGGCCCCGCGGCGCGAGCCCGCGGCAAGGGGACCGCAGGCGCGCCGGAGACGCTCAGAACTCCAGCTCCACGCCCGCGGCGATGCTGCGGCCGGCCAGGGGTGCGAACTCCTTCAGGAAGGAGACGTGGTTGCGCGCCTCGTCGTCGGCGAGGTTCGTGCCGCGGAGGAACACGAGATGGTCGATGCGCCGCCAGGTGAAGCGATACGCGAGATCGGCGCCGACCAGCGTGCAGCCCGCGGTCGCCTCCTCGCCGGGCGCGGTGTGGCGCTGGGCGCAGGCGCGGGTCACGTCCACTCCGGCCGACCAGCCGCCGTGGCGGTAGCGCAGGCCCGCGAGGTAGCGGCGCGGCGGGATGCGCGGGAGCGGTTGGTCGTCGTCGAGCTGCGTGGCGTGCACCCAGTCGAGCGCGAGGCGCAGGTCGAGATTGTGCGCCTTGCCCTCATGCAGATGCCACCACGTCTCGAGTTCGCCGCCCGTGAACTCGGCGTCGCGCGCGACGAAGCGGTACTCCGCGAGTCCGTCGCGTGTCGCACCGGTTGCCTGCTCGAAGATGTAGCCGTCGAAGCGGCTCCGGTAGACGGTGACAACGCCGGTCACGAAGCCTGCGCGCCGGCGCAGCGACAACTCCGCCGAGGTGGCACGCTCCGGGTCGAGCGCGGGGTCGCCGATCTCGTATGTGACGGTGGCGGCGTGCGGTCCGTCGGCGAACAACTCGGTTGCGCTCGGCAGGCGCGTGGTGCGGGCGACCGTGGCCGCGAGGCTCCAGTCCGGCGCGAAGGTCCACACGGCGCCGAGGGAACCGCTCACGCCCTCGAAGGTGCGGGCGGCGAGCGCGGAGCTGGCGACGGGGGCGACGCGCTGGTGTTCGTAGCGGCCGCCGGCCTGCCACGAGACCGAACCGGTGACGAGTTCCTCGAACGCGAACCCGGCCCAGTTGGTCGTGCGTACTGTCGGCAGGTAGGCCTCGTCGCCGTGCGCCTCGAGTTCCGTGAACTGATGCTGGACGCCGAGCGCGCCGGTTAGGTTGCCGAGTTCCTTCTGGGTGAACTCCAGGCGGCCTTCGCGTCCGGTCTGGTCGAAATGCGTGCCGACCGCCTCGCCCTCGAGTTCCGTGTGCTCGTAGTCGGCGAACGCGAGCTCGAGATCCGCGCGCGCGAACGGCCCGAACGGCTCGGTCACCGCACCGCGGATATCAACGCGTTTCTGGTGCAGGTCGCTGTGCACGTACTCGGCCTCGTGATCGTGCCCAGCTTGCTCGGCGTCTTCGTCCTCTTCCTCGTGCACGTGGCCGCCCGGAGGGATTCCGAAGAACGTGTTGTAGGCGGTAAACGCCGCGCCGAGATGGCCCGCACGCCAGAACCAGGTGCCGCCGGTGGACCAGCCGTCGCTCTCGAGGGCGGTGTTCGGGATGTGGCCCTCGACGGCCTCCTCGTTGGGGTGTTCGCCTTCCTCCTCATGCTCGTGGAGGTTGGTGCCGGGGATCGTCACGTCGCCGGTCTTGCGGCGGAAAACGCGTGCCTGCCACGCGAAGTCGCCGCGGCCGCCGGCGGCACGGAGCGCGGCGGCGCGTTCCTCGTCGGCGGAGTTGACGCGCAGCAACGCCTCGCCGCCGACTGCCTTCCCGGCGCGCTCGGCGGGAATGCGGCCGTCGATGACGCTCACGACGCCGCCGATCGCGGCGCTGCCGTAACGCAGCGTGGCCGGACCGCGCACGACCTCGATGCGTTCGGCAAACAGCGGCTCGGAGGCGATGCCGTGGTCGGGACTGAGGTTGGAGAGATCGAGCGTGCCGACGCCGTTCTCGAGCACGCGCACGCGGTCGCCGCCGATGCCGCGAATGACGGGGCGGCTCGCGCCGGGGCCGAAGTCGGTGGCGGACACGCCGGTCTCGCCGGCGAGCGTGGCGCCCAGCGTGGCCCGCTGCTTCCGGGCGAGATCGGTGCCGGCAAGCACAGCGGTGGACTGGGCGAGGTCGGCCTGCGCGCGGGACAGCGGCGAAGCGGTGACGACGAAATCCTCGAGGAGGATCGGCTCGTCGTTGGCCACGTTGGGCGGCGCGGCGGGAAGTTCGTGCGCGGCGAGGGCGGCCGCGAAGAGGAATGGGTGGAGAGGACGAAAAGTGGACATGGTGCAGGTGTGTTTGCAGTGGGTGAGCCGCAGCGTGTGCGCGGCACGGATGGCGCGCTGTGACCGGGCGGCCTCGGCCGGGAACGGAGCTCCGGATACGCAGGGAGCGAGTGCCGTCGTGGCGCCGCTCGCGAGGGCGGCGAAGCGGGCGACCGCCTGTGCACGTCGGCACGGCGGCGCGGTTCGCCACGCAGGGTGGCGAGACCGGTGATCCCTTCAGCTCCGCGGTGGGCCGCAGGTGGGCGGCAGCCGCAGCGCGGCCGCGGACCGCACGACAGTCACCGCGACGGTCAGACGCTCGAGGAACGCGGGCGCGAGCGGCGCGACATCCGGTAGAGCCGCGGCGAGCGGCGCGACGCCTTGCTGGAACAGCGCGACGGCGCAAGGGTGCGCATCGCTGTCGGCATCGTGGTGTGCGAGCGCGTGGAGGGCCGGCGACGCGGCGAGCAGTCCGACGAAGAACACCTGCCACGCGAGCACGAGCGCGCACAGGCGTGTGCGCAGTGGCGGGCGGGGGAGCGGTTCGACGTTCATCGGGCGCGGTGTTGCTGGTTGGTTATACCGAAGCCGTCAAGCGGCCGGCCGTGAACTCGCGGTGACGAACGCGGAGCGTGTGGCACCGTTCGCGAGAACGGCGATTCCGGGCGTCCGTGCAGGCCCCGAGAAAAGCTGCTCTCGTGAGCCGCCCCACAGGCGGGAATAGCACCGCGCAAGAGTGTCGGCCGGATGCTGCTGCTCTCGTGCGCAGCTCCACGGCCTTGGCTCAGCAATGCTGCGCCGCGCGGCTCAGATCTCGACCGGCACGAGCGGCGTGGGGTCGGTGACCTTGATGTGCGGGGCGGCGCGGGCGAACTCGGCGGCGAACCACGCGCGTGCCTCGGGGTCGCCGTGGTTGAGCACGATGGCGCGCGGATCGCGGCGCAGGGCGAAATCGACGAGCTCCTCGCGGTCGGCATGGCCGCTGAGCTCGAAACGCTCGATCTCGCAGGCGAGCTTCACCTCGGTGTCGAGCGCGGCGAAGAGGTATTTGTCCCCGCGGTGCGAGCGGAGAATGGCCCCACCGGGGGTGTCCGGGTCGCAATAGCCCACGAACGCGATGGTGTTGTGGGTGTGTCCGGCGAGGCAGGACGCCATGAGGTAGGAGGGTGTGCGTTCGACGACCATGCCGGAGCTGAGCAGGTAGATGCCGTTCTGGCGGGGGTCCACGCCGGGCACGAGCCGCCTGGGCGTCTGCTGGACCTTGAGGGCCTTGAGCACGGTGCGGCTGAAGTTGATGTGGCGCGTCTTCCGGGCGACATCGTCGAAGTAGTCGCAGAGATCCATGCCGAGTCCGGAGGAGTAGATCGGGCATTTGGCGAGGCGGCGGTTCTCGCGGGCGTCGTGGAAGATCGTGAGGAGTTCCTGGTGACGGCCGAGGGCGAAGACCGGGATGAGGACCGAGCCGCCGCGCGCGATGGTGCGGTTGACCGTGTCGAGCAGGCGGTTGATCTCGGCCTCGCGCTCCTTGCCGGCGGGACGGTCGGTCGCGCCGCGGGTCGTCTCGGTGACGATGGTGTCGAAATGGCCGGAGGGGAAGCGTGCGCCGGGCACGGTGCGCTGGCTGTCGAAGAGCACGTCGCCCGAGAAGAAGATGCGGCGACCCTTGTGCTTGAGCTCGACGGCCGCCGCGCCGGCGACATGGCCGGCGGGGTGGAGCGTGACCTCCACGTCGTCCTTGGCGCCGCTGATCCTCCTCGTCTGGCCGAACGCCAGCGAATGGAAGCGGGTGGCGCAGCGGTCGACCTCCTCGTGGTTGAACAACGGGAGATCGGAACGGGACTCCTCCTCGCGCTGGCGCTCCATCACGCTGGCGGAGTTGTGCAGCATGCGCGCGATCAGCAACGCGCTGGAGGCGGACATCACGACCGGGGCGCGGAGCTGCTGGCGCAGCAGGAGCGGGAGGGAGCCGATGTGGTCGAGGTGGCAGTGCGTGATGATGATCAGGTCGACCTCCAACCCCGCGAGCGGGCCGAAATCCGGCGTGCCCTCGGGGCCGGTGAGCTTCGGGTGCAGGCCGCAGTCGATCACGATGCGGACGTCGCCGAGTTGAACAAGATGGCAGCTGGCACCGATGCCGCCGTGTCGATTCAGGTCGAGAAGTTTCATGGATGGCGCGTGGGGACACCCGCGGCCGGAGCGGCGGATGTACGGAGGTCTGCCATGACGATGGGCACGGGGCGGCCGTGCACAAACAGCAAGTGCGGGAAAGTCCGCCGGGCGGCCGCATCCGGGCGGGTCCGCGACGCCAACGACCGGGCCGCGTCGTGCGGCTCAGCCACCGGCGACGATGCGCACGATCTCGAGCCGGTCGCCGTCGCGGAGCTGGATGTGGTCCGGCTCCGCGGGCGTGAGGGCGTGGCCATTGTGCTCGACGACCACCAGGCCGGGCTTGAGCCCGCGTTCGCGCAGGAAGTCGCCGATGGTGCGCCCGGCGGGGCCGGTGTGCGAGGCCCCGTTGGCGGTGAAGGTGATCTGCAGCGACATGGCGGAGCGGGGGGGACGTGGTGGAACGGTTACGGCGCGACGACGAGCGAGCGGTCGAAGTCCTTCCAGACCGGCTCATAGCCGCGCGCCCGGATGGCGGCGGCGACGGCTTCCGGGGCGCGGTCGTCGGCGATGTGGAATTGTTCCCCCTTCTGCTCGGGCTGTTTCCAGTCCTCGTCGAAGGCGCTGTAACCGCCGGGCTCCGTGCTGGCACCGGCGCTCATCGTGGTGATGCCGATCTGCATCAGCCCGTCGCGGATCAGTGGCGACTCCCGGGTGGAGAGCACGAGGCCGACCTGGGGGAGCAGCAGGCGGAACGCGCAGACCAGCTGGGCGAGCTGCCGGTCGGAGATCGGATGCCGCGGCTCGAAGTTGCCGGCGGCGGGCCGCAGGCGCGGGAACGAGATGGTGACGTGGGCCTTCCAGCAGTGTTTGCGGAGGTGCAGGGCGTGTGCGGCGACGGCGAGCGCCTCGTATCGCCAGTCGTGGAGGCCGTAGAGCGGGCTGATGCCGAGGCGGCGGAAGCCCGCGGCGTAGCCGCGCTCGACGGTGTCCATGCGCCAGCCGAAGTGTCGCTTCGGGCCGGCGGTGTGCATCTCGGCGTACGTCGGCTGGTGGTAGCTCTCCTGGTAGACGATGAGGCCTTCGCAGCCCGCCGCGACCATTGGGACGTAGTCGGCGGTCTCCAGCGGTCCGATCTCGAGCGACACGCTCGGGAAATGGGCGAGCGACCGCTGGATGCATTCGGTGACGTAGCCGTTGGATACGTACTTCGGGTGTTCGCCGGCGACCAGCAGGAGCGAGCGGAAGCCGCGGGCGGCGAGCAGGACGCCCTCGCGCTGGACCTGCTCGACGGGGATGGTGATGCGGGGGATGTCGTTGTGCCGCGAGAAGCCGCAATACTTGCAGGTGTTCACGCACTCGTTCGAGAGGTAGAGCGGTGCGAACATCCGGATCACCTTGCCGAAGTTCTGCTGGGTGAGCGCCTGGGAGCGGCGGGCGAGCGCCTCGAGATGCGCCTCGGCGGCCGGGGAGATCAGCGCGGCGAAGTCGTCGAGCGAGAGCGCACGGCCGCGGCGGACGATGGTCTCCACCCCGGCGGCGGTCGCGGCGAGCGCGGCCTCCTGGAGCCGGGCGAGCGGGAGGGTGGGAAAGACCTGGGAGAAGGTGGCCATGGCGCGTGAAATGGACGGAGGAGAATCGGATCCGACAGAAGGCAGCAAAGGGAACGAAGAAGGTTCGGAACAGCCCCGGAGCGGAGGGAGTCGTTGTTTCTCTTTGCTCTCTACGTTTTCTTCTGTCGGTTCGTGTTCCGGTTTCAGCCCAGGAACGTGGTGAGCGGGCTCGTCGCCTCGGCGTGCGCCTGCTGGCGGCCGAGCCCGACCTCGTACGCGGCGCGGCCGGCGGCGGTGGCGGACGCGAACGCGCGCGCCATGCGCACCGGATCGGGCGCGATCGCGATGGCGGTGTTCACGAGCAC
>JAEZSJ010000169.1 GCA_023443985.1 Verrucomicrobiota bacterium
GATCCAGCCGATGGCCCCGCCGATCACGCCGCCGGTGCCGGCACCGGTGACGGCGCCCTCCGGGGCCTTGGTGTTCTTCTCATGGGCGAAATCGCGCGTGGTCTCCTTGTCGGGAAAGAGCACGGAGATGTCGTTGTTGGAGAAGCCCGCGGACTTGAGCTGTTCGACGATGAAGTCGGCCTGGGCGTTGGTGGCGGCGATGCAGAACACGGATTTCTTGGACATGGTGATGGTCTCCTGGGTTAGGGCTGGGCGGGGTGGTGGGTGGCGGCGGCGCCGCCTTTGACTTCCAACTGGTCGTCGACGTTCTCCGGTCGGACAGCGCGACGGGCAATGTCCCCGATGAGTCGTTTCTCCTCGGGGCTGTCGACCGGCCCGCGCAGCGTCACGCGGCCGTCGCGGGTGATGATCTTCACGTTCCGGCCGTTCATCGAGAGCCGGTCGTTGGCCAACACCTCCTGGCGGATGCGGGCGCTCGTATCCAGATCGAGGCGATTGTTGCCCTGATCGAGCGGCGTGGTGGCGGCCGCATCGCGGTCGCGGACATTGCGGCCGGTGTTGTCCGGCGCGGCGGGGGTGTCGGCGGCGGGCAACGTGGCGGTCGCGGCGAGGGCGGCGAGAATGGCGAGTTTGGATTGGATCCGATGCATGGAAGAGGACGGACGGGGTTTGGCGGAAGCGCGGTGCGGCGGGATGCCGCCGGCCGGTTCGATGCCGCCACGATAGCCGGTCGGCGGAGTTTCTGTGATCGGGTGCCGGCGCCACGGGCGCATCGGTGGGCCCACGCCCGGCCGAGATGGGGCGTGCTCCCACCGGGGGCGCCGCGACGGGGGCGGCGATCTCGGCGCGCGCCGGACGAAAGCGGAATTTGGGCCTTTTCCGCGGGGGGGCGTTCCTCAACTCTTCGCCGCTCGACCCCCGAAACCACACGCCCCTCGCCCATGAGCTTTTTCAAGAAAATCCTCGGCAAGAAGACAGCCCAACCCGCGGCCGGCGCCGCCTCCGACTCCGGTGAGGACATCCCTCCGCCCGAGCCGACCGCCGACACCGGGAGTCCGGCTGAAGCGGCACCGGAAGCGACCGCCGCCGAGGCAAACCTGATGCCGATGCTCGACGAGCAGGGCCGGCAGGTGATGGTCACGCGTCCGGAGTGGCGCGAGCGCGTGCTGCTGCCGCAGCTCGAGCGGGTGCGCGAGAATCCCGACGAGCTCGCCGGCACGATCCTCCACTCGCTCCAGCACGGTTTTCTCACGGACCTGGTGGAGCCGGCCGAACAACTGGCCCGCATCGACCCGAACGCCGAACGCGGCGCCGTGGTGCTCTCGATCGTGTATCGGGAGCTCGAACGCTACGAGGCGGCGGAGACCGTGCTCCAGCAGCAAATCGAGAAGCACGGAGAGAACGCGAACACCGTCTTCCACGTCGGCCTGGTGCAGGCCGCCCGCAGCCGCACGGCGGAGGCGGAACAGGCGTTCTGGCGCGCGCTCGAGCTCGAGCCGAACCACCGGGACGCGTGCGGGGCGCTGCTCGCCTCGCGCCACCAGATCGGCGGCGACGCCGCCGTCCAGGAGGCGCTGGGCCGGATGGGCGAGCTGCCCGGCAACTGGCGCGCGCGGATGTGGCATGCGCGCGCCGCGCTCGACGCCAACGACGTGACGGAGGCGGTGCGACTCTATCGCGAGGCGATCGAGCTGACCGGCAAGCCGGTGCCGACCGATCTGCTGATGCAGATGACCGGAGATCTCGGGTCGACCGGGCATCCGGATGTGATGCTCAAGGAAGCCGCACCGCTCTTCGAGGTCGGGGCGCACGGACTGCCCGGCGCGCACAACCTTTTCCGCGCCTGTCTGATGACCGGCGAGCTGCCCGCCGCGCGGGCGCTGCTCGACCTGCTCTTCGGCGAGCAACGCCTCGACTGGCGTCCGCACCTCGGCCAGTGGGAGATGGAGTTCGCGCAGGTGCGCAACGCCGAGCTCGCGAAGAAGATGAAGCCCGGCTCGGGCACCGCCACGTTGCTGATCGACGAGGGCCCGATCTGGCTGCCGCCCCAGTCGCCGGCCGCGGAGCTCTTCACCGTGCCGGTGGGCGAGGTGGCGGGCGTCGCGTTCCTCGGCAGCTCCGCGGAGTCCCCGGCCGCCGAGCCGAAGGAGGGCGAGGACACGCTGCGCGCCTCGGACGGCGCGGCACGCTTCAGCCGCGCGGTGCCGTTGTTCCTCGCGGAGCAGATCCGCTTCGGTTCGCAGGCGCGCACGCGTCCGCTCGTGCCCTGGGTCGCGGGCGAGGCGCCGGCGTTCCTCGTGGGTCGGAACCCCTGGACGGCGGCGGAGACGGCGCAGCACGCCCGGGGCGTGAAGCCGGAATGCAAATACGCGGTGGTCACCCACATCCAGGCGCAGGCGGAGCCGTGGCGCGTGGAGGCGCGACTCGTGCGCACGGCCGATGCGACGGTGCTCGGCACCGCGTCGGTGGAGCTGTCGATCGCCGAGCCGGAGCAGCCGCTGCGCACCCTCGCGGCGGAGGTGGGCGCGCTGCTCGAGCGCGAGGCGGGCATCGCGGCGGCGACCGCACCGGCCGAATACACGGTGCCCACGGGCCCGCATTTCGGGCTCTACCTGCTCTGCCTGGAGCAGCTGCACTCGGTGCGCTGCCACACGGTGCCGGGCGTGCCGCCGGGCACGCTGCTCGGCGAGCGCGACCTGCTCGATGCCTCGCTGCACCTGTGCCTCCTGCAGCCGGAGAACATCGGCGCGCGGCTCATCTTCGTGGAACTGCTGCGCCTGCTGCGGGGCGGGCGTCCGCAGGTGGTCCTCGAGTACCGCTCGCGGGTCGAACTGCTGCAGAAGGAGAAGCCGTTGCCGGGCGCCGCGCAGGCGGTGGTCCAGCGGATGTTCGACCAGCTCTACGCGGGTGCGCCGAAGAAGGAGTGAGCTGGCGGCGGGGCTGGAGCTGCTCTTGCGGGCAGCTCCACCGCTGATGGGGCAGACGAGTCGGCTCAGATCAGGCCGAGCTTCATCTTTCCCTCTTCGGAGATCATGTTCTGGTTCCAGACCGGCTCCCAGACGATGCGCACATCGGCCTCGTCGACGCCGGGCACCTGCATGAGCTTGGACTTGGCGTCCTCGGCGATCGCCGGGCCCATGCCGCAGCCGGGGGCGGTGAGCGTCATGGCGACGTCCACCTTGTGGCCGCCGGTCTCGCGCTTCATGACCTCGAGCGAATAGACGAGGCCGAGGTCGACAATGTTCACCGGGATCTCGGGGTCGTAGACGCTGCGGAGCTGGTTCCAGAGGAGATCCTCGTCCGGGGCGCCATCGGCGCCGACGGCGGCGCCGGCGACAGTGTTGGTCTGCGGCGGCTCGCCGATGGCGTCGGCGTATTGGCCATCCAAGCGCGCCATGCCGAAGTCGCCCATGATCGTGAAGCTGCCGCCGAGGGTCTGCATGAGCGAGACCTTGCCGCCGGCGGGGATGACGAACTTGTTCCCGTAGGGAACCATCACGGCTTCGACTTCACGGGTGAGGGTGCGGTTGCGGTCGGTGGACATGGGAGGATGAATCTAGGATCTAGAATCTTGAAGTTAGAAGCCAGAAGGTCGGCGGTGGACACGGGAATGGCCGAACCCGGTTCGGCCATTCTGTATTCTGGCTGCCAACTCCCAGCTTCTTCTCACTTCTGGAACTTGGCCTGGATGAGTTCGCGGAGCACGGACTGGAGCTGTTCGCTCTCGAGCTTGCCGAGGACCTCCTCGAAGAAGCCGAAGACGAGAAGCTGTTCGGCGACGGGCTTCGGGATGCCGCGGGCGGCGAGGTAGAAGAGCTCCTCGTCGTCGATCTTGCCGTTGGTGGCGCCGTGCGTGCAGCGCACGTCGTTGGCCTCGATCTCGAGGCCGGGGAGGGAGTTGGCCTCGGCGTCGGGCGAGCAGAGCAGGTTGCGGTTGCTCTGGTAGGCATCCGTTTTCTGGGCACCCGGGTCGACCACGATCAGGCCGGAGAAGATGGTGCGCGCCTTGTCGAAGAGGGCGTTCTTGTAGAGGAGGTCGGAGCCGGTGTGGGGCGACTGGTGGGTCTGGAGGGTGCGCTGGTCGAACTCCTGGGCGCCGTGGGCCACGGCGAGCGAGAGCATCTGGCTGAACGCCCCGGGGCCCTGGAGCCGGCTGTGGCTCTCGGTGCGGGTCTGGCGGCCGCCGAGCTGGAGGCCGAGCGAGAGCACGCGGCCGTCGCGCTGGACGACGGTCTCGTTGCCCTGGAAGCCGAGCGAGCTGTGGCTCCAGCGCTGGGCGGAGACGTAGGTGACCTGCGCGCCGGGGCCGGCGTAGAGGTCGTTGACGCCGGCGGAGAAGACGGTGTCGGTGTCGCTGGCGGACTGGCGGAACTCCACGACGGTGACCTTGGCGTTGTCCTCGGCCACGACGAGCGTGTGCGGGAAGACGGCGGCGCGGCCGCCGGCGGCCCAGTGGTAGACGACGAGGGGCAGGTTCACCTCGACGCCCTTCGGCACGTAGACGAACGCGCCGCCGGTGGTGAGCGCGCGATGGAGGGCGGTGAGTTTCTCGGAGCCGAGCGCGGAGTCCTGCGCCATGAAATGGGCCTGGATGATGCTCGGGTAGCGCAGGATGGCCTGCTCCAGGTTCTCGAAGATCACTCCCGCCTTCTCGAGGTGTTCCGGGAGGGGATCCTGCGCGACGCGGACATTGTTCACGTAGACCGCCTGGGCGGTCTTCTGGGGGACGAGATGGGAGCGGCTGAGCAGGTTGCGGACGATCTCCACCGAGGCCGGCGCGGCCAGCGGGAACGGCTCCTCGCGGCGGAGGCCCTGAAGGTTGGAGAAGCGCCAGAGTTCGTCGGTGCGTCTCGGCAACGGCAGCTCCAAGTAGTGCGCCCACGCGCGACGTTTGAGATCGGTCCACCAGGCGGGGAGGTGCCCGATGTGGCCGAGCACGGAATCGAAGGCGGAGGGGGAGACGAGTGCCGGCTCGGAGGCGGGTTCGGCTGCGGGAGAGGTTACTGCGGACATAGGGCGGAAGTCGGAAGGCGAAGGGAGGAGACGTGAAGGGGTGGCCGGAGCCCGTGCTCAGCCGACGCTTCCCTCCATTTCGAGGTCGATGAGGCGCTTGAGCTCGACGGAGTACTCCATCGGGAACTGGCGCACGAGGTCGTTGACGAAGCCGTTCACGGCGAGGCTCATCGCCTCGGCCTCGGTGAGACCGCGTTGCTGCATGTAGAAGATCTGCTCCTCGCTGACCTTCGAGACGCTCGCCTCGTGTTGGGTGAAGTTGTCGCCGCCTTTGACGGTGATGGCCGGATACGAGTCGCTGCGGCTCTTGGTGTTGATCAGCAGCGCGTCACACTCGGTGTTGTTCTTGCAGCCCTTGAGGTGCTTCGGGATGTGCACGACGCCGCGGTAGGTGGCGCGGCCCTCGCCCACGGAGATGGACTTGGAGATGATCGTGGAGGACGTGTTGTTCGCCGCGTGGATCATCTTCGCGCCGGTGTCCTGGTGCTGGCCGTCGTTGGCCAGCGCGATCGAGATGACCTCGCCGCGGGCGCCTTCGCCCTTCAGGACGACGCCCGGGTACTTCATCGTGAGGCGGGAGCCGATGTTGCAATCGATCCACTTGATCTCGGCGCCCTCCATCGCGAGCCCGCGCTTGGTGACGAGGTTGTAGACGTTGGGCGCCCAGTTCTGGACGGTGATGTACTGGATCTTCGCGTTCTTGAGGGCGACGAGCTCGACCACCGCCGAGTGCAGCGTGGAGGTGGTGAACTTCGGGGCGGTACAGCCCTCCATGTAGGTCACCTCGGAGCCCTCGTCGACGATGATGAGGGTGCGCTCGAACTGGCCGAAGTTCTCGGCGTTGATGCGGAAATACGCCTGCAGCGGGTGCGAGACCTTGATCCCGGGCGGCACGTAGATGAAGGAGCCGCCGGAGAACACGGCGCTGTTGAGCGCGGCGAACTTGTTGTCGGAGGTCGGGATGACCTTGCCGAACCACTTGCGAAAGATCTCGGGGTGCTCGCGCAGCGCCTGCGTCGAGTTCATGAAGATCACGCCCTGCTTTTCGACTGCGGATTTGATGTTCGAATACGCGGCCTCGGAGTCGAACTGGGCCTCGACGCCGGCGAGGAACTTGCGCTCCTGCTCGGGGATGCCGAGACGCTCGAAGGTCTTCTTGATGTCGTCGGGCACCTCGTCCCACGAGCGCTTCGGCTTCTGGCCCTGGGCGAGGTAATAGCGGATCTTCTGGAAATCGATGTTCTCGAGATCCTTGGTCGCCCAGTGGGTGGGCAGCGGCATGGACTCGAAGGTCTTCAGCGCCTTGTGGCGGAACTCGCGGATCCACTCCGCCTCCTTCTTGGCGTTGCTGATGTAGTCGAGGGTCGCCTCGGAGAGGCCGGTGCCGGCGTCGAAGTCGTACTTCACGTTGTAGGTGAAGTCGCCGACGCTCTGGTCGATGCCGGTGACGGGATTGGCCTCGGTGGTCTCCTCGGGCGGGACGAGGGTGGCTTCGGATTCGGAGAGGGAGCTCATGGGCCGGATGGGGGCGAGAAGTTGGAGTGGAAGTTGGAGTCGGCGGGGACGGAGTCGGCGGGACCGGTCCTACTTGGCGGGCACGGCGAGTTCCTTGACCCAGTCGTAACCCTTGGCCTCGAGTTCGAGGGCGAGCGACTTGTCGCCGCTTTTCACGATCCGGCCGTCGTACATGACATGGACGAAATCCGGAACGATGTAGTCGAGCAGGCGTTGGTAATGGGTGATGAGGAGCACGCCGAGCTTCGGGCCGCGGAGGGCGTTGACGCCTTCGGCGACGATCTTGAGCGCGTCGATGTCGAGGCCGGAGTCGGTCTCGTCCATCACGGAATAGGCGGGTTCGAGCATCGCCATCTGGAGGATCTCGCAGCGTTTCTTCTCACCGCCGGAGAACCCCTCGTTGACTGAACGGGAGGTGAACTTCCGGTCGATCTTGAGGGCGTCCATCTTCGCGTAGAGGCGCTTGTAGTAGGCGGTGGCGTCGATCTCCTCGCCCTCGGGCAGGCGGGCCTGGGAGGCGGCGCGGAGGAAATTGGCGATCGAGACGCCGGGGATTTCGCTCGGGTACTGGAAGGCGAGGAAGAGGCCGGCGCGGGCCCGCTCGTCGGGTTCCATCTCGAGGATGTTGCGGCCGTCGAGGAGCACTTCGCCCGAGGTGATTTCGTAATCGGGGTGGCCGGCGATGGCCTTGGCGAGGGTGGATTTGCCGGTGCCGTTGGGCCCCATGATGGCGTGCACCTCGCCCTTGCGGACGGTGAGCGTGAGGCCTTTGACGATCGCCTTGTCGGCGATGTTGACGTGGAGGTCTTTGATCTCGAGGGCGTTCATTGGAAAGGGACTGAGGAGAACGAGAAGGGGAGAAGGTGCGGGGCCGAAGCTAAGCAGGGAGCGATCCAGAGGGGGCGGCGGGCGCCGCGGGTTTGCGCAAGGCCTCGGGGGCGGCCGTCCCGCGGAAGTTGATCTCGACCTCCTCCATCGCGAAGCCGGGCGGGAGGGCTTCCTTCAGGCGGGCGAGGTAGGCCGGGGACAGCTCGATGTCGATGATCTGGCCGGTGCCGCTGTCGATGAAGTGGGCGTGCTCGGTGAGGTTCGAGCAGTAGCGGGTCGGCTCGCGCTCGAAGTTGACCTGTTTGATCAGATCGCACTGCACGAGGGCCTCCAGGCAGTTGTAGACCGTGGCCAGCGAGATCGTGGGCATCTTCGCCTTCACGCGGGCAAAAAGCTCATCGGCGGTCGGATGGTCCCGCCGCTCCAACAGGACTTGGTACACCACTTCACGCTGCGGCGTCGCCCGCAACCCGCTGTGGGCGAGGCGTTGGTTGAGAGCGTCGGCAGTGGTGGAGAGCGACATGGCGAGGTGGGACGGGGCGCAAGGGAGTTGGATTGGGACTTAGTTGCAAGAAGAACTTAGAATAATTCCAAACTCATCAGGCGAGCTGAAGTCGCCGCGTCAGGAGATTCGTGCCGTGAATCAGCCGCCTGCGCGCGAATGGCGTCGGGTCGGTGCGGTCGCGAAGGCTCCCCATCGGCAACAACGTCGTCTGATCGCGGCGCGTCTCCGGGGGCGCCGATCCCAAACGCTGAGGACCTTCCTCGGACAGGCTTGATCGTCCCAGTCGCGGGAGGGAGGAATGCTTGGGTCGGACCCGGCGCCCCAGAGCGAAACACACGGCGGGCCGGCCGCGGGCTCCGCCGGGCGGATGACGCGGTCGCTCAGGCGCCGTGTTCGGCAAGCCAACGCTCGGCATCGATCGCGGCCTGGCAACCCATGCCGGCGGCGGTGATCGCCTGCCGGTAGACATGGTCGGCGCAATCCCCGGCGACGAACACCCCGGGGATGTTCGTGCGCACCTGGCTGCCGGTCTCGGGCACGATGTATCCGTTTTCGTCGGTCTGCACCGCGCCCGCGAAGGCCTTGGTGTTCGGCTGGTGGCCGATGGCGACGAAGATGCCCTTGCAGGGCAGGGCGGTCACCGCCCCGGACTTGAGATGCTTCAACTTGACGCCGGCCACGAAGCCTTGGGCGTCGCCCTCGATGGCGGCGACGACCGAGTCCCACGCCGGCTGGATCTTCGGGTGCTCGAGCACGCGCTGCTGCATGATCTTGGAGGCGCGCAGCGAGTCGCGGCGGTGCACGAGGGTGACCTTCGAGGCGAACCGGGTGAGGAAGAGCGCCTCCTCGCACGCCGAGTCGCCGCCGCCGACCACGACGACCTCCATGTTGCGGTAGAAGGCGCCGTCGCAGGTCGCGCAGGTCGTGACACCCTTGCCGCCGAAGAAGGCCATCTCCTCGGCCAGTCCGAGCATGCGCGGGGCGGCGCCGGTGGCGATGATCACCGCGCGGGCCTGGATCTCGCGTTCGCCGGTGCGCAGGACCTTCGTGGGGCCGGAGAAGTCGACCGACTGCACGAGCCCGCTCTCATAGCGCGCGCCGAAGCGCGCCGCCTGTTTGCGGATCGTGTCGGTGAGGGTGTAGCCGTCGATGCCATGCTCGAAGCCGGGGAAATTCTCCACCTCGGAGGTCGTTGTGAGCTGGCCGCCGGGTTGCGTGCCCTCGAGCACGAGGGGCGCGAGGCCGGCGCGGGCGGTGTAGACCGCGGCGGTGAGGCCGGCGCAGCCGGTGCCGATGATGACGACGTTCTCGGTGATGGCGGAAGTGGACATGGGAGGGTGGCGAGGGTGGGGAAAACGAAACGGGACGCAAGAAAGCGTGCGGAACTCCGGCAAGCGCAAAGACCACGGTGCATCGGCTGCGCCCGGATTCCCGTTTGCCAACGGCGGCCGCCCGCGGCTGTTTGGCCGCCATGGCAGAGCTCCCGGACTTGATCGACACCCACGCGCACCTCGACCGTTTCCACCGCCGCGGCGAACTCGCCGCCGTGCTCGAGCGGGCGCGCGCGGCCGGCGTGCGCCGCATCGTGGCGATCGGCACCGAACCGGAGGACTGGCGCCTTTACCGCGAGCTCGTGCCGCAACTCGACGGCCGCGTGGCGTTCACGGCCGGGCTGCACCCCTGCTCTGTGGACGAGCACTGGGAGGCCGCGCTCGCGGAGCTGCCCCGCTGTTTCGAATCCCACGCGGCGGGTGCCGTCGCCGTGGGGCTGGGCGAGTGCGGGCTCGACCGTTTCCACCTGCCCAAGAACGACGCTGCCGCGGCCGAGCGGATCTTCGCGTGGCAACTCGCGGCGTTCCGCGCGCAGCTTCGGCTGGCGAAGGAGCTGTCCGGTCCGCTCGTGGTGCACTCGCGTGGTGCGTTTGCCGAGACAGTCGCCGCGATCGACGCCGCCGGCTTCGACTGGGCGCGCGTGGTCTTCCACTGCTTCTCCGAGGGCGAGGCGGAGATGCGGCTGTTGAACGCACGCGGCGGCCGCGGGTCGTTCACCGGCATCATCACCTACAAGAACGCCGAGGGCGTGCGCGCGGCGCTGCGCGCCCAGGGACCGGCGCGGCTGATGGTGGAGACGGACTCGCCGTACCTCCCGCCCGAGCCGCATCGCGGCAAGGGCAACGAGCCGGCGTACGTCGCCCTCACGGCGGCTCGCGCCGCCGAGCTGCTGGCGATGCCACTGGCCGAACTCGCGGAGCGGACGACGGCGAACGCGTGCGCGTTCTTCGGGCTGCAGTGAGCCGCGCTCCGGCAGTCCTCGCTCGCCAGCCGCCCGCGGCGGCGGCAGCGTGGCGGCCGGCACCGCGGCGAGGGATCGCGCACGCTCCGGTGTACGTTGGCGAGGATGTCACCCACCATGAGCAACACACCTGAACCACTCCGGGAGACCCTGCTCCGCTGGCGGGTCGCTCCCCCGGCGGACGCCGGATTTCGTCCGGCGGTCTGGTCGCGCATCGAAGCGGTGCGCCGGGCGGCGAGCGAAAACTGGTTCCACTATTTCCGCCGGCACGCGGCCGCCTGGTCGCTGGCGGCCGTCTGTGCCGCCGGCGTCGCGGGGTTGCTCGGCCGCGAGGCGGGCGAGCGTCGGGCGACCGCCGACCACGAACAAATCCTCGGCACCTACCTCGCGCAGATCGACGCGCGGGTGACCCACCGTTGAGGGCGCGATGATGCGGCACTTGTTGACAACGGTCGCGCTGCTGCTGGGCGTGGTGGTCGGGAGCTGGCTCGTGTT
>JAEZSJ010000008.1 GCA_023443985.1 Verrucomicrobiota bacterium
GTGCCCGGTGGTGGCGGCGGGGCCTCGTCGGTGGCGAGCTCCTCGGCGGCGGCGACGACGGCGGTGGCCGGCGGGCGCGCCGAAACCGGTTGGGCCGCGGCGGGGAGCGACGCGGGTTTGGCGGGCCTGGCCTTGGTCTTCGGACGCGGTTTTGCGAGAGTGCGAGTCACGGCGTTCGGTGGCTGGCGGGCGTGGTAGAGGAGGGCCCGCAGTTCGAGTGTGCGCGGAGGCTAGGTGGCGCGAAGCGGGTGGGCGAACTCTTTTTGCAGCGAACGGGGAAACAACGGGGGCGCGCGACGGGGTTTCCCCTATGGAAAAACGTCCGGGCCCTGTCCGGGACGCCATCCGCCGGATACGCGTGTTCAGAAGGGCAGGTCGTCGATCTGCGGCGCGGTGGCGGGTGCCTCGATCTTCTTCTCGGCGCGGCTGTGCTTCGCATGCGCCCGGACGACGATCGCGCGCGTGGGGCGGACCGGGCAGGCGTACTCGCAGGCGCCGCAGCCGATGCAGAGCTCCGGGTGCATGGTGGGCAGGCGGAGGTTGTCGCCGTAGGGCACCGTGCTCACGGCCTGGGTGGGGCAGTGCTCCGAGCAGGCGGCGCAGTCGGTGCCGTTGGCCTTCACGATGCAGTGGTGGTAGTCGATGTGGGCGACCCCGATGCGCGTGAGCTTCTTCTCCTCGAGGGCGAGCGGGAGGATGGCCCCGTCGGGGCAGACCTCGCTGCAGCGGTTGCACTCGAAGTTGCAGAACGAGTGCTCGAAATCCATGCGCGGCTTCATCAGGCCGGCGAAGCCGTATTCAAGAAACGCGGGCTGGAGCACGTGCGTCGGGCAGGCGCTCACGCACAGCAGGCAGGCGGTGCAGCGGTCGAGGAACCGGGCGACGCCGGACGAACCCGGGGGGCTGATCGGCGCGCGTGCGAACTCGCGCCGCCTGCCTCCGCCGCGGCGGCGCCGGTGCCGTTCGCCCGCCTCGTCCACGACCTCGGCGGTGGCGAGCAGCGCGCCCACGCCGCTGGCAGCGGTGAGCGCGGCGGCGGTGCCGGTGATGAATGCGCGGCGTGCGGGGTCCGCGGCCGCGTTGCCGGTCGTCCCTCGCGGGCTGGCCGGGGCGGAGCCGGAGGAGGGGGACTTGCGCCACCTGAAGCGGTGGTGGATGCCGAGCTCGTCGCAGGCGTCGATGCAGTTGAAGCAGGCGACACAGCGGGAGTTGTCGACGGTGCCGGTGCGCAGGTCGATGCACTGGGACTTGCAGACGCGCAGGCAGTCGCCGCATTTGCGGCAGCGCGCCTGGTCGATCTCGATGCGCCAGGCGCCGATCCCCGACAGGAAGCCGAGCAGGGTGCCGACGGGGCAGACGGTGTTGCAGTAGAGCCGGCCGCGCCGCGCGGCGAGGAGGACGATGAGCAGCAGCATGCCGGCGGGCAGCGCGAGCGCGCCGACGGCCGCCCAGTGCGGCGTCACGCGGTAGAGCGCCTCGAGGCCGAGCGCGTTGGCGGGGCCGACGAGCCAGTTGTTGACCGCCGTCACCACGGGGCGGAAGAGCATCGAGCCGAAGCGGCCGAAGATGCTGTAGGGGTCGAGCAGCGCGAGGGTGAGGCCGGACCAGCCGGCGACGATGCCGGCCACCGCGGCCCAGAGGAACGCCTGGCGGACCCAGGTGGCCGGCTTGGCGTGGCGCAGCAGGCGGGGGCGTCGTCGCAACCAACTGGCGACACGGGCGACGGCATCCTGGAAGAGGCCGAGCGGGCAGAGCACGGAGCAGTACACGCGACCGAACGCCAGCGTCGCGACGAGGATCACGAGCGCGGCCACCGAGGCGGTGGCGCCCGTGGCCAACGCCAGCGCGGCGGGCACGAACTGCACGGAGGCGAGCGCGTGCGAGAGGTCGGCGTCGACGAGGTCGCGGAAGTCGACGAAGGCGGCGCCGAGCACGGCGAGCACGGCCGCCGCGAGCGCGACGCGGAGGTATTTCAGCCAGTGGCGGCGCACGAGCGCGGGCGTGTTCATTGGAGAGCGGAGGGGTGGAGGGTAGGCGAGACGAGAGCGCGGGAACCGGCCTGGTGCCCGGCCGAGCGCGGCGGTGGGCGGCGAACCGACGGTCCGGCGCCCGCCGCCACGCCGTTCGGGCGAGTTGTCGCGGTTCAGGCGATCTTGAGGCTGCGGACCTCGGCGGCGGCGAGATCCATGGTGCCGAGGTGCATGTCGGCGCCGATCTTCACGTGGGTGACCTTGTCGGTCGTGTAGCCGAGGAGCTTGGTGCACGCCGCGTCGATCAGCACGGGGTCGGCGGAGACGAGGAGGCGTTTCATCTCGACGCAGTCCTCGACGGATTTGCCGCGCGGGCCGTTGCGGACCATCGGGTGGTAGGCGTCGACGATGTTGAGGTCGGGTTTCCGCAGGGTGAGGAAATCGGCGATGGTCTGCTGGAGATCGGTGCGGTGGTAGACGCCGCGGTCCCAGACGCAGCCCATGAGGTTCTTCATGGCGGACGACATCTGGGCGCCGCCGTGGTGCTTGAGGACGGGCAGGTTGAAGAACACGTCGGAGTCGAGCACGAGCTGGTGGATCTTGGCGCTCTTGAGGACGGTGCCGCCCGGGATCGGGGTCTCTCGGTAGAGGGTCTCGTCCTTGCCGTTGACGACCTTGGCGCCGGCGGCGCGGGCGGCCTGCTCGATGCCGCTGTTCTCGTAGCAGCGCTGCCACTGGTCGCAGGTGTTGTCGAAGATGCTGACGGATTTGGCGCCGGCCTGGAAGCAGAGCTCGGTGAGGCGGGCGACGAGGGTGGGGTGGGTGTTGGCGCCGCGTTCGGGCGAGGCGTCCCAGCCGATGTTGGGCTTGATGAGCACGGTTTGGCCGGGCTTCACGAACGCGCCGATGCCGCCGAGGGATTCCAGGGCCTTCTCGAGCATGGCGACGCGGTCACCGTCGCGCACGGCCACGAGGACCGGCCGGGGGCCGGCGGCGGCGTCCGGGCCCGTCGCGGGAGCGGTGGAGGCGGGCGCGGGCTCGGCGGCGAAGACGTGGCCGAGGTCGAGGAGCGAGACGGTGGCGCCGAGGGCGAGGCCGGTTTTGAGGAAGTCGCGACGAGGTTGCATAGTGAATCAGGGTAGAGGCGAAAACCCGCGCGATCCGCGCGGACGGTGGCGGAGTTTATCCCGGTGGCCGGTGGCCGCCCCCGCATCGTTTGCTGAAAGCGCGGCGTAATTTGCCGTGGCACCCCGGCTCCGTGGTCGCGGACCCGCGGTTATTGCACTGCCCGGCGGGGCGGGCAATCAGGCGCCCGTGGGGGCCGGGTCGGCCAGACGCACGGGCGCGGCCTCCCGGTACCTGATCAACAACGCCAGTCCGATCGTGCAGATCACCGTGCAGAACACGAATACCGCGCGGTAGCCGAAGGCCTGCGCCAGCGCGCCGAAGGCGAGATAGCCGCCGATGCCACCCACGCGCATGGCGTTCGAGTAGAGGTTGGTGGCGGTGCCGACCTGGTCGGGCAGGAAGTTCTGGAAGAACGTGATCGCGATGCCCGAGGTCACGGCGACGATCGCGGCGCTGATCACCTGCAGCGGGTACACGTGCCAGGGCGCACCCACCAACGCCAGTCCGGCGTAGTAGATAACCGAGAGCAGGAACGCCAGGCGGATCAGGCGGCCGTGGTTGCCCTTGGTGGCGAGCAGGCCGAAGAAGAACATGAAGGGCAGCTCGAACACCGGCGCGACACTGTAGACGATGCCCACGTGGCGTTGGTCGCCGCCGAGCGTCTCGGTGACGAGCTTCGGCAGGTTGCTCATCGCGATCGTGCCGGCCATGAAGACGAGCGCGAACGCCACGAAATGGGCGAGCACGACGCGCTGCGTGAGCGCCCGGCCGAGCGGCAGCGGCGGCGCGCTCGTTTCCCGCACGAACGGCGGCGTCGCCGGCACGAAGCGCAGCACGGCCAGCAGGAACAGGAGGAACACCGTCGCGGCCACCAGGAAGGTGCCTTGGTAATGGAATTTCAGATTCACCCAGGAGGCCGCGGCCGGCCCGACCGTCCACGACAACGCGAAGAACAGCCGGAAGACGTTCATGTAGAGCGGAGTATCCGCCGCGGGCACCTCGGAGCGGCTGAGCATTTCGCGGGCGTGGGCGAAGAGCTGCGAGAACGTGATGGAGGACACGCCCAGCAGGAGCGCACCGATGAGCGTGAGCCCCACGACATCGCGCACGAATGCGTAGCCGAGATAACCCGCCGTGCCGCAGACTGCGCCGAGCACCAGCATCGCGCGCCGCGAGCAGCGCGTGTCCGACCAGTGGGCGAGCAGCGTGCTGAGCACGATCGAGCCGACGGAGGTGATCGTCATGAAGACGCCGAAGACGAAGTTGCTCATCCCCACCTCCTGGGTGCCGAACAACGACATGAAGGGCCCCACGAACGAGTAGGCCAGGCCGAGCAGGACGTTGCAGCCCAGCAGCGCGAGGAAGCTGCGGTTGCGGAAGATCGTGCGGGCGGTCTCGAGGAAACGTTGCATGGCGCGGGAGCGGAAACTCATGCGTCCCGGAGCGGCGTGCGAGGGCCAACCGTGCCAACGGCTCAATCGGGACGCCCGATTGATGCGCGGAGGAGGGGGCTCGTTGAACCCGTGGACTGAGCCGGGCGCGCTGGCCGTGCCGAGGCGATGGCGATCGCCGCGCCCGCAAGGGACGGCGGCCGAACCGGGTCGCCCGCGGCGCCGCGGCACCCCCATGGACAACCGGCGGGATGAACCTCGCAGTCCGGAGTTCGCCGAAAATCCCCCTTGCATTCACCCGGGACGCTCCTTTTTCTGCCCGGCTCCCATCATGCAGAAGACCAAGAAGTCCATCGCCAAGCGCTTCAAGATTTCCGGCACCGGAAAGCTGATCCGCCGCACTCCGGGCTTCCGTCACCTGCTTGCCTCGAAGAGCACGAAGCAGAAGCGTCGTGCGACCAAGGACAAGCTCGTGGCTCCCGGCCATGCCGAGGCGCTCCTCCGTGGGCTCCCGCACGGCCTCTAATCCCGGAACAACCCAGAACCGATCAGGCGGGTAACTCCCGTAGGCGACCTGCCGATCCCTAACCAACCCATCCCAACATGCCTCGTGTCACCAATGGTCCGGCCTCCCGCAAGCGCCGGAACAAGATCCTCAAGCAGGCGAAGGGCTACTTCGCCAGCAAGTCCAAGCTCCCGCGTTACGCCAAGGAGGCGCTCGATCACGCCTACCAGTACGCGTACGACGACCGGAAGAAGAAGCGCTCCAACGCGCGCGCCCTCTGGATCGTCCGTCTCAACGCCGCGTGCCGCAACGCCGGCCTGAGCTACAGCCGCTTCATCGAAGGGCTGAAGGCCGCCAACATCCTCCTCGACCGCAAGGTCCTCTCCGATCTCGCCGTGCGCGACGAAGCCGGTTTTGCCGTCGTCGTCGAACAAGCGCGCGCCGCCCTCCAGGCGAAGGCCGCCAAGGCCTGAGTCCAGCGAGCAGATCCTTTCCACCGAGGCCGGGCGCACGTCGCCCGGCCTTTTTTGTCGTCCCGCCCTTTCGGCCGCAGCTGGACTGCGCAACGGTTCAGTTCTCCGCCGCCGCCGGTTGCACGACTCCGTCGTCCCGCTACGACCGCGGGGCGCCGCACCCGCCGCACTCCGCCATTTCCTTCGTTGCCCGTCCGTCGTTCTCGTCCACTCTCCGCGTCTTCCAACATGCAAGCCGCCCTTCCAGCCCTCGTCGAGAAAGCCCGCGGTGAACTGGCCGCGCTCGCCGCCCGTCCCGAGTTCGAGGCCGCCAAGGCCCGTTATGTCGGCCCCAATGGCGAACTGACCGCCTTCATGAAGCAGCTCGGTGCTGCGCCGAAGGAGCAGAAGCCCGTCCTCGGCAAGCTGATCAACCATACCAAGGGCGAGCTGCAGGGGCTGCTCGACGCCGCGCTGGCCCGCATCGAACAGGCCGAGATCGCCGCCCAGCTCGGGCCGGCCATCGACCCCACGCTGCCGTCGCCCGACTCCGGCCCCGGCACCACGCACCCGCTCACGCTCGTGCGCGAGGAGCTCTGCCGCATCTTCCGCAAGGCCGGTTTCGCGGTCGTCGAGGGCCCCGAGGTCGAGACCGAGTGGTTCTGCTTCGACGCTCTCAACACCCCCGCCGACCACCCGGCGCGCGACCTCCAGGACACGTTCTACCTGCCGGAGAACGCGCTCGTGGCCAACGTCTCCCAGCGCACGAAGGAGCGTTACCTGCTGCGCACGCACACCTCGTCGGTGCAGATCCGCACGATGCTCAAGCAGAAGCCGCCGGTGCGCATCATCTCGCCCGGCCGCGTGTTCCGCCGCGACACGATCGACGCCACGCACTCGGCCAACTTCCACCAGCTCGAGGGCCTCTACGTCGACCGCAACGTCACGGTGAAGGACCTCAAGGCGATCCTCGACTACCTCTTTCAGTCCTTGCTCGGCAAGGACATCAAGACCCGGTTCCGCCCTCACTACTTCGGCTACACCGAGCCGAGCTTCGAGGTCGACCTCTCGGCCAAGCACCTCGGCAAGATCGGCAAGGAGTGGGTCGAGATCATGGGCTGCGGCATGGTCGACCCGGCCGTGTTCGAGTCCG